>JBFLWB010000107.1 GCA_040758155.1 Thermodesulfobacteriota bacterium | reverse complement strand
GAAGATCGCGCCGCGCGGCGGGGGCCGCTTCTTCGGGTCGAAGGAAGCGTCCTCGAATACGCCCCACGACAGGTAGTTCCCCACGCCCTTCCCGATGCCGGCGTACTTGATGTAGTACGGCGCGATCGCCATCACGTCGGGGAGGAAGACCGTATCGACCCAGTGCTGGATCCTCTTGAGCCGCCAGATGACGTTGTCCATCACCTCCACGGTGGGGACGAAGGTCGTCCCGCCGGGAGGCGTGCTCATGTGCATCGGCATCTTCCCGCCGAGCTGGGCCACCACCGTCGACGCCTCCTTCTGCATCTCCAGCGCCTCGAGGTAGTGCGCCACCGCGAGCAGGTTGAGATCCGGCGGGAGCCGGTACTCCGGGTGCCCCCAATAGCCGTTGGCGAAGGGACCGAGCTGTCCGCTCTCCACGAACCGCCTGATTTTCCCCTGCACGTCCTGGAGGTACTTCTCCTTCGGCTTCGCCTGGAGAGCGGAGACGACGTCGACGTAGTCCAGGGCGTTCAAGTGGTAGAACCAGAGAATGTGGGAGTGCACGAACTGGCCGCCCTCGATCAGGTTCCGGATGATCCGGGCGTTGTCGGGGGGAGTCACGTTGAACGACTTCTCCAGCGCCAGGGTGCTCGTGTGTCCGTGGGACACGGGGCAGACGCCGCATATCCGCTGGGTGATGAACCAGGCGTCCCGGGGGTCCCTGCCCTGCAGGATGATCTCGAAGCCGCGGAACAGCGTCCCGGAGCTCCAGGCGTCCTTCACCTTGCCGTTCTCCACCTCCACCTCGATGCGGAGGTGCCCCTCGATTCGGGGGATCGGATCGATCACGACTCGCTTTGCCATGGGGTCTCCCTCTATTCCTTCTTCTTCGTTTCTTCGTCTTTCTTTCCGCGCGTCGCCTTCAGCACGGCGTGTCCCACGATCGCCGCGCCGGTTGCGGCCGCCAGGCCGATGCCGATCTTGTCCGCCGTCAGGTCGCCGTACGGCAGCGCCACGTCGGCGAGCTTGGAGTAGAAGGGGGAGAACTGATCCGTCCAGGAGTTTTCCGCGCACCCGATGCACGGCGAGCCGATCTCGATGCACCACGACTCCTTGGAGTTCCACCGCGTCTTGGGGCACTCCGACCACGTCTCGGGGCCCTTGCACCCCACCTTGTAGAGGCAGTACCCCGCGGCCTCCTCCTTCGAGCCGAACTGCTCGACGAACCGCCCGCCGTCGAAGTGGGTCCGCCGCGGGCAGTTGTCGTGGATCTTCCGTCCGAAGAACATCTTCGGGCGCCCCTTGCCGTCGAGCTCCGGAAGAGTGCCGATCGTGAGGACGTGCACTACCGTTCCGATGAACCACTCCGGGTTCACCGGGCAGCACGGAATGTTGACGACCTTCCCCTTCATGTTCAACGCCTGGTCGACCCCCAGGATCCGGCTCGGGTTGGGCGCCGCCGCCGGGACGCCGCCGTCCACCGCGCAGGAGCCGATGGCGATCACCGCCTTCGCGTTGCCGCACACCTCCTTCGCGATGTCCAGCATCTCCCGTCCGCCGATCATCCCGTGGCCCGGCACGGTGGGGATTCCGCCTTCGACCACGCAGATGTAATCCTTCCCCTCGACCGCCCTGGCGAGCAGCTCGTCCGCCTGCTTCCCCGCGGCGGCCATGATCGACTCGTGATAGTCGATGCTCAAGATGTCGAGCACAAGGTTCGCCGTGGACGGGTTGTCCGTTTTTATGAGCGACTCCGTGCATCCCGTATCGCTGGCGAAGTGCAGCCATACGACCTTGGGCCTGCCGGCCGCGGCCTTCTCCAGGGCGCGGGCCAGTTTTGGAGTCAGTGTGCCGGACATCCCCAGCATCGCGAGGGTCCCCCCCGCGAGCTGAACGAATTCGCGCCGGCTGAAACCTTCCCCCCGCCTCGTGAGCATCTGCGCCTCCCGCAAAGTCGACTTTTTGGTGGTAAGGTTAAATTTAAAATAAGGTTATATTTCTGTCAACAGATAATTAATGCTTTGATATCATATTGTTATACATAATAGTATACTTACTTATATGAATATTTTAATTTGGCTGAGCTAATTATGAAACCGTATCTCCTGTAATAATCGGACATCTCATGATCCGGAGGAGATAATGCGCGTCATCGGGGTCGGGAACATCCTTCTTTGCGATGAAGGGATCGGCGTACACGTCGTCCGGGAGCTCTCCCGGAGAGGCGTTCCCCCGGGCGTGGAATACCTGGACGGCGGCGTCGCCGGCGCCGCCCTGCTGAACCTGATCGAGGGGGAGGAGCGCGTCGTTCTCGTGGACGCGGTGAGCGCCCCCCTCCCCCCGGGAACGGTGTTGCGGTTGACACCCGACGAACTCGCCGGTCCCCGCGCCCCTTCCTGGTCCCTCCATGATTTCAACCTCGCGGATACCCTTGCCGTGATGCGGCTGCGGGAAACATTGCCGAGGATGCTCATTCTGGGCGTCGTCCCAGCCGATATCGGGACGTACCGCCTCGAGCTGTCGGACGCCCTTTCTGCCCGATTCGCGGAGATCCTCGAAAAAGTGCGGGGAGAGGTTGCGGCGTTCGCGGATTTGCCCCTGGAGTGACCCGCCAATATTCTCTCGTTTCCTTGGAACCTCTGGCGCCGATCCGGAATCTATATTAGTAGGGTGAGGCCCAGAGCGGCGAGTAGAAGACGGGGGTTCGGGAATACCGAAAACCCAAAAAAACGCTTCGAAAGCCCGGGTCCCACCCGTTTTTTTATCCGGATACGGCCTTTATGTAGGGCAGCGCCCTGTCCCGGTCCTGGTAGTCCAGCCCGTAGCCGACCACCCAGACATCCGGGATGTCGAATCCCAGGTAATCGATCGGCACCTTCTTCTCCATCCGGGCGGAATTGCGCAGCAGTACACAGGTCTTTAACGACGCCGGTTCCCTCGCCCGTACGAGGGACACCAGGTAATCCAGCGTCTGCCCCGTATCGACGATATCCTCCACGATCAGCACGTGCTTCCCCCGGACGTCCGTGCGGAGGTCCATGATGAGCCGCACGGGGCCCGCTGTCTTCGTCTTTCCGTACGCGGCCACGGAGATGAAATCGATGCTTCGCGGGACGGTCAGGCGCCGGGACAGATCGGCAAGGAAGATGTAGCAGCCGCGCAACACCCCCACCATGACCAGTTCCTCGACATGGGAGTAATCCGTCGAGATCCGCTCCGCGAGCTCCCCCACGCGCTTCCGGATCGCCTCCTCGGTGAACAGGACGCCTGTCTCCATCGTCACGGGCCGGCCCCCCTACCGGACAGGAACAGCGGAACGATCTTCTTCTCATTCACGTCCACCAGCCCCAGGTCGGTCAACTTGAGGTGAGGGATGACCTCCAGCCCCAGGAAGCTCATCGCCATGAATGGGTCGGCCAACGGCGAGCCGAGCTCCCCCGCGGCCGCCAGCAGGGAATTCATCCGGTCGCTCACCCGCCCGACCGGCTCGTCCGACATCAGGCCGGCGATCGGAAGAGGAAGCAGCGCCGTCACGCGCTCCCCGATGGCTACCGCCTGCCCCCCTCGCGCATACGCCACCGCTTTCGCCGCGGTCTCCATGGACCGGTCGTCGGCCCCGATCACGATCAGGTTATGGTGGTCGTGAGCCACCGTTCCCGCGATCGCCCCTTCCTTCAGCCCGATCCCCTTCACGAAGCCCAGTCCCATCCTGCCCGAGGAGCGATGGCGCTCGATCACCGCTATCTTCAGCAGGTCCCTTCCCGGGTCCGCGACGGCATGCCCGTCCGCGGTCCGCGCCTCCATATCCAGCGATTCGGTGATCAGCTCGCCCGCCACGATCCCGATGACGCGGACGCGCCGCCCCTCGGCGGGTATGCGGAAGTCCACCCGCAGCCAGTCCACGGAGACGGTGTCCCGGACTTCCGGGGGAATCCCGGGCGCCACCGTATCCACCGGCGAAACTGTTTCCCCGTCCCGCGCGACAAGAACGCCGCTCCGGTAAACCATCTCGGCGACAGGCGAGGCAAGGTCCCGGAATACAATCAGGTCGGCCCGCCGCCCCGGCGCGACGGCGCCGCGGTCGTGGAGCCGGAAGTGTTCCGCTGCATTCAGCGTGGCCATCCGGATGGCGGTCATCGGAGGGACGCCGCCGGCGATGGCGAGCCGCACCAGGTGATCGATCGACCCTTTCGCGAGCAGGTCCCGGGCCTGGCAGTCGTCGGTGCAGAAGCAGAGCCGGCGTTCGTTGTCGGGAGTGACGACCGGCAGCAGCGCCCGCAGGTTCCGGGCGACGCTCCCCTCCCGGATGAAGACCCGCATCCCCCGGCGTATCTTCTCCCCGGCTTCCGCCGCATTCGTGCATTCATGGTCGGAGGAGATCCCGGCGGCAATGTAGGCGTTCAATGCCTTGCCGCCCAAACCAGGGCAGTGGCCGTCGATGGGGTACCCGCGGAAAGCCTCGATCTGTTCGAGCAGCTTCGCGTCGCCTGCGACGACGCCGTAATAATCCATGACCTCTCCGAGGCCGACTACGTGCGGGTCCGAAAGCAGCGAACGCATCTCGGACAGCGAAACTGCGGCGCCGGACGTCGCCAACGGAGAGGCGGGAACGCTGGAAGGGACCGTCGCCAGGAGATCCATGACGGCTTCTTCCGCGTCCGCCAACATGAAACGGACCCCTTCGATGCCGAGGACGTTGGCGATCTCGTGAGGGTTCGTAACGGCCGTCGTCACTCCACGGGAGACGACGGCGCGGGCGAACTCCCGTGGACGCACCAGCGCGCTTTCCACGTGGACGTGGGCGTCGATCAGGCCGGGGCATACGTAATGCCCTTCGAGATCGACGGACTCCCTTCCCCCATAACCGTCACCGATTCCCGCGATCAGGCCTCCGGCGACGGCGATATCGGTCGTTTCGATCTTACCGCTCAGAACATCCACCAGGCGGACGTTCTTCAACACCAGCTCCGCCGGCTCATCGCCGCGAGCTATGGCGGCAAGGCGAGACAGGGTGGATGAATGCTTCATTGTATTTTTATCTTAGAACAGGATCGGGCCCGATATGCCACCTTCAGTCCTTGTCCTTCCGGCGCATCGGGTGTTCTAATCTCACCGATGGTCCCATTCTTCATCCAGCCTGCCGTCCACCTCTCCGGTTCGATCACAATCCATGCCTTCGGCGTTCTGATCGCCATTTCGGTGGCCGTCGGGTGGATTGTATCCGTCTACCGCTGCCTGAAAGCGGGTCTCGATCCAAGCGCATGCAACCGCCTCCTTGCATACGTGATCTTCGCCGGTTTCATCGCCGCCCATCTGTTCTCCGTCTTCGCCTATTTCCCGGAGAAAGTCCGTCAGGATCCGACGATCCTCCTGCGATTCTGGGAGGACATGAGCTCCTTCGGAGGGATCGTCGGCGGCTTGTGCGGTTTCTGGTTCTTTTTCCGTCGGAAAGGGGCGGAGCCGGGTGGAAACGACCGTTTGAGATACCTGGACTGCATCGTTTACGCCTTCCCGTTCGCCTGGGCGATCGGGCGGCTCGGGTGCGCGCTTGCCCACGATCATCCGGGCACGATCACGGCCTTTCCCTTGGGTGTCAGCCTTGCCACCCGAACTGCCCGCCGTTTCATCGCCTATCATTACGGCGCCTCCGGCCGCATCGAGGAGCTGCCGGACGACGACGCCATGTCTCGAATGGGTTTCCATGACCTGGGCTTGTATGAATTCCTCTACACATTGCTGATCGTCGTACCGGTGTTTCTCGCGCTTGACCGAACGGTAAGACGACCCGGATTTTTTCCGACCGCTTTCCTCCTGCT
>JBFLWB010000106.1 GCA_040758155.1 Thermodesulfobacteriota bacterium | reverse complement strand
TTCGCCAGGACGCCGCCGGCGGGCGAGGGGATCTCGACGTTCGCCTTGTCGGTCATGACCTCGACGAGCGGGTCGTCCTCCTTGACGGCCGCCCCTTCCGCGACCAGCCACCGCACGATCTCCCCCTCCGCGATCCCTTCCCCGATGTCGGGGAGCTTCAGCTCGATCGACATTTCCTCAGGGACTCCTTTCCCTTGGCGTATATGTCAGAAGTTCATCGCGGCGCGGATCGCGCCCGCGGTCTTCTCCGGGTCCGGCAGGTACGTTTTCTCGAGGGCGTACGGGAACGGAGTGTCGTACCCCGTCACGCGGGCGATCGGCGCCTTCAGATGGAGGAAGCAGCGCTCCTGGACCAGCGCGGCCACTTCCGCCCCGAAACCGCAGGCGCGGGGCGCTTCATGGAGGACCACCGCCCTCCCGGTGCGGTTCACGGAATCCTCGATCAGGGCGATGTCGAGCGGCCACAGCGTGCGCGGATCGATCACCTCGACCCGGACCCCCTCCGCGGCGACGGCGTCCGCCGCCTTCTCGGCCACCGGGACCATGGCGCCCCAGGCCACCAGCGTCACGTCCTCGCCCGGCCGCGCGATCCGCCCCTTCCCGAACGGCACCAGGTGCTCTCCTTCGGGGACTTCCCCTTTCACCGTCCGGTAGAGCGCCTTCGGCTCGAAAAACAGGACCGGGTCCGGCCCGCGGATCGCCGAGGCCAGCAGCCCCTTGGCGTCCGCGGGGGTGGAGGGCGACACGACGACCAACCCCGCGGTGTGGATGAAGTGCGCCTCCGGGCTCTGGGAATGGTAGTGTCCCCCCTTGATTCCGCCGCCCGAGGGGGCGCGGATGACCACCGGCGCGGGGAACTGTCCGCCGGAGCGGTACCGGAGCTTCGCGAGCTCGGAGACGATCTGGTCGAAGGCGGGGAAGATGAAGTCGGCGAACTCGATCTCCACGACCGGGCGCAGCCCGTTCAGCGCCATCCCGATCGCCATGCCGACGATGCCGCCCTCGTTCAGCGGCATGTCGAGGACCCGGTCGGGGCCGAACTTCGCGTGAAGCCCCTCGGTCACACGGAAGACGCCGCCTTCGCGGCCGACGTCCTCGCCCATCACCACCACCCGCGGGTCGCGGGCCATCTCCTCGTGGAGGGTATCGCGGATCGCCTGCAGCAGCGTAGCCTGCGTCACCGGGTCTCCCCCTTTCCGGAGAGGAGGGCGTCCCGTTGCTCCGCCAGATGCCACGGCATCTCCGCGAACACGTCTTCGAACAGGCTCTCGACGGGCACCGGAGGCGCCGCTTCCACCTCCTCGACCGCCCGCTGGACCGCTTCCTTCGCTTCGGACCGCGCCGCCTCCTCGGCCGCGTCGTCGAGGAGCCCCCGTTTCCTCAGATGCTCCGCGAAGCGGCGGATCGGGTCTTTCCTCCGCCACTGCGCCACCTCGTCCTCCGTCCGATAGACGCTCGGGTCGTCCGAGGTGGAGTGGGGGCCCATGCGGTACGTGACCGCCTCGATCATGGTCGGCCCTTCGCCGGAGCGGGCGCGCTCGAGCGCCTCGCGGGCGACCTTCAGCACGGCGAGGACGTCGTTCCCGTCGACGCGGATTCCGGGGATGCCGTACGCCGCCGCCTTGGCCGCCAGCGTCGGCGCGGCGGTCTGCCGCGACACGTGCACGGAGATGGCGTACTGGTTGTTTTCGCAGAGGAAGATCGTGGGGGTCCGGAAGACGCCCGCGAAGTTCATGCCCGCGTGGAACTCCCCGGTGGACGTCCCGCCGTCCCCGAACGTCGCGATCGCCGCGACCGGCTCCCCCCGGAGCTTCGCCGCGTACGACGCGCCGACCGCGTGCGGGAGCTGGGTGGCCACGGGGGAGGACACCGAGACGAGGCGGATGCGTTGGTCGCACCAATGGTTGGGCATCTGCCGCCCCCGCGTCGGGTCCGCATCGTTGCCGTAGAGCTGTGCCACCAGCGTGACGAGCGGGCAGCCGCGCATCAGCGCCATTCCGTGGTCCCTGTATGCGGGGAAGAGCCAGTCGCCTTCCCGGACGCAATAGCCTGCGCCGACGGAACAAGCCTCCTGCCCCGAAGAGGGTACGTAGAAACCGATCCGGCCGGAGCGCTGGAGGGCGATCGCCTTCTCGTCCATCGCCCGAACCAGGTTCATTTTTCCGAAAACGGCCAGGAGCTCCGGGTCCGGAAGCCCCGGATCGTTGGCGGGATCGGCCATCCCGTCCGGGAGCAGCACGGTGACCATCGGGTATTCCTTGCTCTCCGCTTTCTTCTTCATTCGTTCACCTTCCCATTCATAACGATATCCTTATAGATACATTCTGAAGCAAGGAGTTCCCGAAAGGAACGCCCCCCGGCCCGGAAGCGGGCGGGAGGGAACCGGCATCGTATGTTACGGAACGGGCGGCCGGCGGAGGGAGAGGCACGATGTACGACCGGAAGAAGCTCAGCGCGATCGCGTCGGGGCGGCGGAGGTGGCAGGAAGATTTCGCGAAACGCGCGGCCGTGGCGAACGGGGAGCGGAAGAAGCGGTACGCCACGATCTCCGGCGAGGAGATCCTTCCGCTATATACCCCGGACATGACGCAGGACCTGGATTATTCCGGGGAGCTCGGCTTTCCCGGCAGCTACCCGTTCACGCGGGGGGTCCAGGCCACCATGTACCGGGGCAAGGTCTGGACGATGCGGCAGTTCGCGGGGTACGGATCGGCCGAGGACACCAACAAGCGGTTCCGGTTCCTCCTGTCGCAGGGGCAGACCGGCCTGTCGACGGCGTTCCATTTCCCGACCCTCATGGGGTACGACTCCGATTCGCCGCGCGCCCGGGGCGAAGTCGGAGTGTGCGGGGTGGCGGTCGACTCGCTCAAGGACATGGAGATCCTCTTCGACCGGATCCCGCTCGACCGGATCACCACCTCGATGACGATCAACGGCCCCGCGGCGATGGTCTTCGCGATGTACCTGGCCGCCGCGGAGAAGCAGGGGGCGCCGTTCGATCGCCTCAGCGGGACGATCCAGAACGACATCCTGAAAGAGTACATCGCGCAGCACTCGTGGGTCTTTCCCCCCGATCCCTCCATGCGGATCATCACCGACGTCCTCGCGTACTGCACCGAGCGCGTGCCGAAGTGGAACACGATCAGCATCAGCGGGTATCACATCCGCGAGGCCGGCTCCACGGCGGTGCAGGAGCTGGCGTTCACCCTTGCGGACGGCATCGCCTACGTACGGGCGGGGATCGAGGCCGGGATCCCCGTGGACCGCTTCGCGCCGCGCCTCTCCTTCTTCTTCAACGCGCACATCGACTTCTTCGAGGAGATCGCGAAGTACCGCGCCGCGCGGAGGATGTGGGCGCGCATTATGCGGGAGCGGTTCCGCGCCCGGGAGGAGGACTCCTGGAAGCTGCGCTTCCACACGCAGACCGCCGGATGCTCCCTGACCGCCCAGCAGCCGATGAACAACATCGTGCGGGTCGCCGTGGAGGCGCTGGCCGGCGTCCTGGGCGGCACCCAGTCGCTGCACACCAACTCCATGGACGAGACGCTGGCGCTGCCGACGGAGGAGGCCGCGCGCATCGCGCTTCGGACGCAGCAGATCCTCCTGGAGGAGTGCGGCGTGGCGAACGCCATCGACCCGCTGGGCGGCTCCTTCTTCGTGGAGCGGCTGACCTGCGAGATGGAGAAGAAGGCGCTGGAGTATATCCGGAAGATCGACGAAATGGGCGGGATGGTCGAGGCGGTCAAGAAGGGGTACCCGCAGCGGGAGATCGCCGACGCGGCGTACGCCTTCCAGAAGCGGGTGGACTCCGGGGAGTTCCGGATCGTGGGGCTCAACGCGTACAAGGGAGAGGAGGAGCAGGCCATCCCTCTGTTGAGGGTCGATCCGGGCGTGGAGAAGCGGCAGATCGCCCGCACGCGGGAGGTGCGCAGGAAGCGCAGCGCCCGCAGGGCGGCCGCGGCGGTCGCGGCCCTCGGGGATGCGGCGCGGGACCCGAAGGAAAACCTCATGCCGCGGCTGGTCGACGCCGCTCGGGAGTACGTGACGCTGGGAGAGATGTGCGACGCCCTTCGGGAGACTTTCGGGGAGTACCGCGATCCCGGGCTGTTTTGAGGAGAGGGAGCCGATGGCGATGGCGACGGCGGGGAGGAAAAAGAGCGGCGCCGCGGGTCGGGGAAAGCCCGTCCGAAAAGTCCGGATCCTCATCGGCAAGCCCGGGCTGGACGGGCACGACCGCGGGGCGAAGATCATCGCGCGGGCCCTGCGCGACGCGGGGGTCGAGGTCGTCTACACCGGCCTCCACCAGACGCCCGAGATGATCGTCAACGCCGCGATGCAGGAGGACGTGGACGCCATCGGGCTTTCGGTCCTTTCGGGAGCGCACGAGCACCTCTTCCCGGAGGTGCTGAAGCTTCTGAAGAAAAGGAAGATGGACAACGTGGTGCTGTTCGGCGGCGGGATCATCCCGGACGAAGACATCCCCGGGCTGCTGAGGAAGGGGGTGGACCGCGTGTTCACCCCGGGGGCCACGATGCGGGAGATCGTCGACTACGTGAACGGGCGCATATCACCGAGGAGGTAGGGGAGGGAGCGGATGAGGCCCGTCTACATGGTGGCCGGTGGGGTGAGCAAGTTCCAGAAGGCGCGCCCCGACGCCACGTTCCAGAAGATGGTCAAGGAATCGTTCGACTACGCAATGGGGGACGTCCCCAAGCTCTCCCTTGCAGGGATAGACGGCTCGGTCGTCTCCTACTTTTCCGACCACTTCACGCGGCAGCTGATGGCGGGGATCATGGCGACGGACTACCTGGGCATCTGCCCCCGGCCGAACAAGCGGGTCGAGGGGGGCGGCGCCACGGGCGGCCTGTGCTTCCAGGCGGCGTGGGAGGCGGTCGCCTCCGGGAGGATGAGCGTCTGCGCGGCCTACGGCTTCGAGACGATGTCGCGCGTGCCGACGTGGAAGGGAAACGAGTTCATCGCCCTCGCCTCGGACGTCAACTTCGACTACCCCGTGGGCGGGTTCTACACCGGCTACTACGCGATGATGGTGAACCGGCACATGCACGAGTTCGGCACCACCGTGGAGCAGATGGCCATGGTGTCGGTGAAGAACCACGGCAACGCCTTCCACAACCCGTACGCCCAGAAGCGCCGCCGGCTCACCGTGGCGGACGTGCGCGGCGCCGCCATGGTCGCGTACCCGCTGACGCTGCTCGACATCTGCGTGATGTCCGACGGAGCCGCAACGTGCATCCTGGCCGACGAGGAGACCGCGTTCCGGCTGACGGACCGGCCGGTGCGGATCACGGGGATCGGCACGGGCACGGACATGATGCGGATGGCGGACCGGCCGCACAGGGAGGTGCCGCTCGCACCGAACGAGAAGAAGAGCGATTACAGGAACCTGACGTACCCCGGCGTCCATTCCTTCCGCGCGGGGCGCAGCGCCGCGCTCCAGGCGTACAAGATGGCCGGGATCACGGAGCCGCGCCGGCAGCTCGACTTCGTCGAGCTCCACGACGCCTACACCTCCTCCGAGATCCAGACGTACGAGGACCTCGCCCTGTGCAAGTACGGGGAGGGGGGAAAGTTCGTGGAGGAGGGGCACCCGTTCCTGCCGAACGTCGATTACGGGCTGCAGCTGCGTCGCAAGGGGACGATCCCGGTGAATCCGTCGGGGGGGCTGATCGCCTGCGGCCACCCGGTCGGGGCGACGGGGCTCATGCAGGCTGTCTTCGCCTTCTGGCAGATCCAGGGGACGATCCGGAAGCACTTCGGCGACGGCACGCTGCAAGTCCGTGGCGCGAAGCGCGGACTGATCCACAGCCACGCGGGGACGGGGACCTACGTCACCGTGTCGATCCTGGAGAGGGGGTGGCGAGCGTGAAGAGGAAACCTGCAGCGAAGCGCACTGCATCGCCGCCGAAGGTGGAGGAAAGGATGACGGGGACGACGGTGTTCAACATCCCGTTCCCTTCGGACCTGCAGACGCTCAAGGGGATGTCGCCGATCGTCATCAAGTACCCGTACTCCGTGGAATACATCCATTCGTACGGCCAGGACTCCCCCTACTTCGCCGGATTGTCGAACGGACGGCTGCTCGGGACCCGGTGCGACGCCTGCGGCTACACCTACGCCACGCCGCGGCTGGCGTGCGCGGATTGCGGCGGGGAGACGCGCTGGGTGGAGCTGCCCAGGGAGGGACGGGTGCACACCTTCACCACCTGCTACTTCGGGAGCGAGGAGTTTCTAAAGGAGACCCCTTTCCACCTGGTCCTGGTGGAGTTCGACGGCGTGGACACGCTGCTGCTGGCGCGGCTGGTGGGGCCGGAAGGGCCGGAGGAGATCCGGATCGGGATGCCCGTGAAGGCGAAGTTCCGGCGCAACTCCCAGCTCCGGCCCACCGATGTCTATTTCGTGCCCGCCGGGTGACGACGTGAACTTCGCCCTGACGCAGAGGCAGCAGGAGCTCCGGGAGATGCTTCGGGACTTCGTGGAGAAGGAGGTCCGCCCGGGCGCGCGCGGCAGGGACGCAAGCGAGGAGTTTCCGCGGGCGCTGATCTTAAGGCTCGGCGAGCTCGGAGTCCTAGGGGCGATGGTCCCCGCAGCGTACGGCGGCGCGGGGATGGACATGGTGAGCTACGCCATCGCGGTCGAGGAGATCGCGAAAGGAGACGGCTCCCTCGGGCTGACCTTCGCCTCCCATCACTCGCTCTCCACTGCGTACATCCAGGCGTTCGGTCCCGAGCCGCTCCGGCGGAAGTACCTCCCCGAGCTCGCCTCCGGGAGGATGCTCGGCGCGTTCGCCCTGACCGAGCCCGGCTCCGGCTCCGACGCGCTGTCGATGCGTGCGCACGCCGAGCGCAAGGGGGACCGGTGGCTCCTCAACGGGAGCAAGATGTTCGTGACCCAGGGAAGCGTCGCGGGCGTGTACGTCGTCCTCGCGCTGACGGACAAGGCGCGCCCGAAGGACGGCGTCACCGCGTTCGCCGTGCCGGCAGGGACGCCCGGGCTCTCGGTCGGGAAGAAGCTCGACAAGTTAGGGATGCGCTCCTCCGACACCGCGGAGCTGTTCCTCGACGACGTCGAGGTCGGCGACGACGCGATCCTGGGCCGGGTGAACTCCGCCTTCCGGGACACGCTGACGATCCTCGACGCGGGGAGGATCTCCATCGCCGCCCTCGCCACGGGGATCGGCATGGGCGCGCTGGAGGAGGCCGTCGGGTACATGAAGGAGCGGGGCCGGTCCGCGCGTCCCTCCGAAGGGCTCCAGGGATCCGAATGGATGCTCGCCGACATGGGGACCGAGCTCGAGGCCGCCGAGCTGCTGACGCTGCGCGCGGCGTTCCTCAAGGACCGGGGGCGCCCGTACGGGATGGAGGCCTCCATCGCCAAGCTGTTCGCTTCCGAGGCGGCGATGCGGTGCGCCGAGAAGGCCATCCGGCTCCTCGGGATGGAAGGCTGCACCGAGGAGCGCCCCGTGGAGCGGTTCCTGCGGGACGCCAAGCTCTGCGAGATCGGCGAGGGGACCTCCGAGGTGCAGCGGATGATCATCGCCCGCAACCTCATCCGGGGAAGATGAAGATGCCGACCGCACGGGAGATCCTGTCGGGAGACGCGCGGGCCGCGGCGCGGCTGATGCGCGACCTGGACGACGGGCTCCCGTCGGCGATGCGGACGCTGAAATCCCTTTACCGGCACACCGGCCGCGCGCATATCGTCGGAATCACGGGGGCGCCGGGCGTCGGGAAATCGACGATCGCCGGCCGGCTCGTCGCGGTGCTCCGGGGGCGGGAAAAGACCGTCGGGGTCGTCGCCGTCGACCCGACCAGCCCCGTCACGGGAGGCGCCCTCCTGGGCGACCGGGTCCGGATGCAGGAACACGCCAACGACCCGGAGGTGTTCATCCGGAGCCTTGCGACCCGCGGGCGCCTGGGAGGGCTTTCCCGGTCCACTCTGGGGATCGTCCACGTCATGGACGCCATGGGAAAGGACGTCATCCTCGTCGAGACCGTCGGCGCGGGGCAGGACGCGGTCGAGATCGCCAGGGTGGCCCACACCAACATCGTGGTCGTGGCGCCGGGGCTGGGCGACGACGTGCAGGCCATGAAGGCGGGGATCCTCGAGATCGCGGACATCTTCGCGGTCAACAAGTCCGACCGGGACGGCGCCGACCGGGTCCGGCGCGAGATCGAGGCGATGATCGCGATGGGCGGGCATGCGGAAGGATCGTGGATCCCCCCCGTCGTCTCCACCGTGGCGTCCGAGGGCACGGGGATTTCCTTGCTGTGGGAGGAGGCGGAAAGACACCGGGCGCACCTCTGCGGCGACGGCGATCCGGTAGGGCTTCGCCGGGAGCGGGTCCGGGAGGAACTCGTGGAGCTGCTGAAATGCCGCCTGGCGGAGAAGGCGATGGAGGAGCTCGAGCGGCGGGGGATGCTCGAGCCGCTCCTCGCCGCGATGGCCGGCGGGAAGACGGACCCGTACTCGGCCGCCGGGAAGATCGCCGGGGAGCTGATCGGGGCGCGCCGGAAGGGAAGCGGGGCCCGCAAGGCGCGGTCCCGCGGAGAGGGGCGCCGATGAGCGGGGAGCGGATCCGCACCGAAGGAGAGGTGGAGTACCGGTTCGTCCATCCGGACGATTTCCGGGAGCACGTGCGCGACCGGAAGGGGAGGGCCCCTGTACGCAAGCTGCTCTCCGCCGCGGACGCCGTCTCCGCGTTCGTCAAGGACGGCGACTACCTCGTTTACGATTTCTCCAGCCTCACCCGCGGGCCGCAGGCGATGGTCCGCGAAGTCATCCGGCAGCGCCGGAAGGATCTCTGGATCGGAGCGGAGTTCACGCTGCACGAGTCGTCGCTCCTGGTAGGTGCGGGCTGCGCCTCGCGGATCGACGTGGGGTTCCTCGGTTACGGAAGCTACATCGGAAAGGCGGTGTCCGCCGGCCGGGTGCGCGTGTACGAGTGGACCAACGGCGGGCTGGCGCTGCGGATCCTGGCGGGAGCGCGGGGAGTGCCCTTCCTGCCGTGCCGCGACCTCCTCGGCTCGGACAACATGAAGTTCTCCGCGGCGAGGACGCTTCCGGACCCGTACACCGGGGATCCCGTCTGCGTCGTTCCGGCGCTGAACCCCGACGTCGCCTTCATCCACGTCCACCAGGCGGACGAGACCGGCAACGCCCGCATCTTCGGGACGAGCCTGTTCGCGTTCGAGGCGGCGCTGGCCAGCTTCCGCGTCGTGGTCTCCGCCGAGGAGATCGTCGATGCGGACGAGTTCCGGAAGGAGCCGATGCGGACCACGATTCCGTTCTTCCTCGTGGACGCGGTCGTCCACGCCCCGTTCGGGGCGTATCCCGGCGCCATGCCGGCGCGCTACGAGATCGACCTCGAGCACGTGGACCGCCTGAACGCCATCGGGACGGAAGAGCAGATGCGGGGGTACCTGGAGGAGAACGTCCACTCGGTCGCGGACCACGACGAGTTCCTCGACCGGCGGGTCGGCGCGAAGCGGATGCGGGAGCTGCGCCGCCGAGCGACGATCGTGGAGGGATATCGCTGATGCCGGAAACGGTCGAATTCACCGACACCGAGTTCATGGTCGCCCAGGCGGCCCGGCTCATCGAGGACGGGAAGACCGTCTTCGTGGGGTGGGGGATCCCGCAGGTGGCCGCAATGCTCGCCCAGAAGCTCTACGCCCCGGACGTGATCCAGCTCTACGAGTTCGGGGCGGTCGGCCCGCAGCCCGTCCTCCCGTTCGTCCGGGGGACGATGGGGGGGCCGCAGAACACCTACAGGTCGCTCCAGTGGCTCGACATGAACCGGGCGTTCGCCTTCTCCGCCGCCGGGTACATGGATTACGGGATGCTGGGCGCGCTCCAGGTGGACCCGTACGGCAACATCAATTCGACCTTCCTCGGCGGAACCTACTCCCGACCGGAGCGGCGGTTTGCGGGGAGCGGCGGCGGGAACCAGGTGGCGTCCCACTGCTGGAGGACGATCATCGTGATGAAGCACGAGGGACGGCGCTTCGTGCCGAAGCTGGACTTCCTCACCTCCCCCGGCTACCTCGACGGTCCCGGCGCGCGGGAGAAGGCGGGGCTTCCCCGTGGGACCGGACCTTACCGCGTCGTCACCTCGAAGGCGCTGTTCGGCTTCGACCCGTCGAGCCTGCGGATGACGCTGCTTTCCGTGCTGCGGGGAGTTTCCGTACGGGAGGCGCTGGACGGCATGGCGTTCCGGCCGCAGGTCGCGGAAGAGGTCGGAGAGATCACCCCCCCTTCCCCGGACGAGCTCCGAGTCCTGCGGGAGGAGATCGATCCGGGACGGATCATCCTCCGAGGAGAGAGGATGACCGCCACCGGATGACCAGCCCGGGCTAGTACGCGTTCCCTTTTTCCAGGTCCTCCGCGGAGATCTCGAACGAAAAATTGCGGTACACCCAGAACTGGTACGCAAGGACGATCGGGACGAACACGAGCGCCACGCCGAGCATGATCGAGAGCGTCAGGGGGCTCGAAGCGCTGTTGAACGCCGTCAGCGTCGCGCCCGCGGGGTCGAGGCTCGACGGCAGAAGGCGGGGGAACAGCCCCGCGACGCCGAACGCCGCCGCCCCCGCGATCGTCAGGGCGGAGCAGCCCCAGGCCTTCCACCAATCCCGGCGGGCAAGAAAGAGGCGCGACCCGACCAGGCCGGCGACGGCCAGCAGCGGAAACAGCGCCAGCAGCGGCCAGCGGAGAATGTTCGCGTAGAGGTCGGTAACCGCCGCGGTCATTCCGAGGAACGCCACTGCAACGGCCAGCAGCACCGGCCACAGCCGCGCCGCCATGCGGGCCCCGCGCTCCCGCAGCTCCCCCCCGACCTTGATCGTCAGCCACAGCGAGCCGTGGACGGCGAACAGCAGGACGAACAGGGCCCCGCCGAGGAGGCCGTACGGGTTGAGCAGCGTCAGCAGGTTGCCGTGCAGCACCCCGTCCTTGTCCAGCGGCAGCCCCCGGAAGATGTTGGCGAACGCGACGCCCAGCAGCAGCGCCGCGACGAACGAGCCGACAGTCATGCAGCAGTCCCAGCTCTTCCTCCACCATGCCGCGGTCTCCTTGGAGCGCATCTCGAGGGAGATGCCGCGGAAGATCAGCGCGAACAGCAGCAGCATCAGCGGCGCGTAGAGCGCGGAGAACATCACCGCGTAGGTCTTCGGGAAGGCCGCGAACGTCGCGCCGCCGGCGGTGAGCAGCCAGACCTCGTTCCCGTCCCAGAAGGGGCCCTGCGCGTTGAAGACCAGGCGCCGCTCCTCGTCGTTGCGGGCCACGAAGGGCATGAGCGTGCCCAGCCCGAGGTCGAATCCGTCGAGAACGAAGTAGCCGGTCCAGAGGACGCCCCAGAGGACGAACCAGATGGTCTCGAGCATGTCTTTCGCCTCCTTCAGTTGCCGGCCGCGGCCGTGTCTTCGGGCCCGCGGCGGGCGTACTTAGCCAGCAGGTAGTAATCGGCGGCCCCGAGCAGGGTGTAGACGAGGATGAACGCCACGGCCGAGATCGCGACCTGCCCGGCGGCGATCTGCGAGACGGCGTCGGAGGTGCGCATCACGCCGTAGACGATCCACGGCTGGCGTCCCAGCTCCGCGATCGTCCAGCCGAGCTCGTTGGCGATGTACGGGAGCGGGATCGCGAAGATCAGCAGCTTGAGGAGCAGCGGGGAGCCCGTCGGGTCGCGGCGCCGCTTCACGGCCCAGGCGGACAGGGCGATGAAGAGGAAGGCCAGCCCCACCATCGCGCGGAACGAGAGGAATACCGGGAGCACCGGCGGGCGGTCGGCGGGCGGCACGCTGTTGAGCCCCTTCACCTCGGCGTCCGGCTCGTAGTCCGCCAAAAGCGACAGCGCGTTCGGCACCGTCAGCGCCTCGAAGAGGTTCCTCCCGTTCTCCTCGTCCGGCCACTGGAGCAGGTGGATCGGCGCGTTCGTCCGGGTCTCCCAGTGCGCTTCCATGGCGGCCAGCTTCATGGGTTGCTTGCTCTGGAGAATCTCGGCGTTCATGTGCCCCTGCGCGACCTCGAACACGGAGAAGGTCAGCGCCCAGACGGCGGCGAGGGCGAACGACTTGCGGAAGAAGGCCGTGTCGCCGCGGCGCAGCAGGTGCCACGCGGAGATGCCGAGCACGAAGAAGCCGGCCGTGATGTAGGCGGCTCCGAGCGTGTGGACGATCTCGAGGATGGCGAAGGGCTGGGTGATCAAGGCGAGGAAGTCCGTGAGCTCGGCCCGGCCGTTGCGGATCGTGTAAC
Source organism: Thermodesulfobacteriota bacterium (assembly GCA_040758155.1). Lineage (NCBI taxonomy): Bacteria > Pseudomonadati > Thermodesulfobacteriota > Thermodesulfobacteriota bacterium. Next base: position 19,280 of record JBFLWB010000106.1, on the reverse strand, counting down.
CGACCGGGCTCTGCATCCAGGCGTTCGCCACCAGGATCCAGAATGCCGAAAGGTTCGAGGCGATCGCGACGAGCCAGATGGATGCCAGGTGGGCCTTCTTCGATATGCGGTTCCAGCCGAAGAACCAGACGGCGATGAAGGTCGATTCGAGGAAGAACGTCGCCGTGGCCTCGATCGCCAGCAGCGACCCGAAGACGTCCCCCACGAAGATCGAGTAGCGCGCCCAGTTCGTCCCGAACTGGAACTCCAGCGTGATCCCGGTGACGACGCCGATGGCGAAGTTGATGAGGAAGAGCTTCCCCCAGAACTTCGTCATGCGGAGCCAGTCCTCGTCGCCGGATCGGTACCATTTCGTCTGCATGATCGCCACGAGCAGCGACAGCCCGAGCGTCAGCGGGACGAACAGGAAATGGAAGTAGGTGGCGACCGCGAACTGAAGCCGGGACAGGAAGAGCACATCCATGTCAGGTCTCCTTTCCTTTCTCCATGGGGGGTTCCAGCAGGTCCGAGAAGGCGAGGGCGCCCAGGCGCTCCTCGACGCGGCGGGTCGCGTCGGCCCAGGCGAGGTGGATCGCGCAGTTTCCGGAGAAGGGGCAGTCTCCCGGATCGGAGACGCAGCGGTTCAGGACGATCCCCCCCTCCATCGCGCTGACCACGTCGAGCAGCGAGATCGCGGAGGCCGGACGGGCTAGCCGCACGCCGCCGCCGCTGCCGCGGACCGTGCGCAGGATCCCCGCGGCGGCGAGCCGGGCGACGACGCGGCGGACGAACGGCGCCGGCATCAGGCGCCGCTCGGCGATGTCCTTCACCTGGACGTTCGCCCCGCTCCCCAGCGCGGCGAGGTGGAACACGACGCGCACGGCGTAGTCGGTGTCCCTCTTGATCCCCTGCATGCGGCGTCTCCGGTTTTGCTGAAAGGATACGATATTGGTAATATTACCCCGGAGGTAATCTATGTCAACGAATATTTTTATCCGGGCGTCGCGGTGTAGGATGCACGGCCGGTATCAAAGATCCGCGAACGGCAATGCGACGGCATCCGGCCCGAGGGGGAGAGCGGCATCGCCCGGATGGACGACGAACCCCTTCTCCAGCCGTCCGTAGAGCCGCTTCCGGAGCGATACGATGTTCCTCGCCATCGCGGCATCGGGGGTCGCCGAGGCCCGGATCTCCAGGGGGATCCGCCTGTCGCCGGTCTCCACGATCAGGTCCACCTCGAAGCCGGTCGATGTTCTCCAGAAATGCATCCGGGGACGCTCCCCCCTCCCGGAAAGCCGCCGCGCGATTTCGCCGACGACGGCCGTCTCGAAGATGGCGCCGCCCATCGGGCCGGACATGGCGTGTTCCGCGTCCCTCAATCCCGCCAGGTAGCACAGGGTACCCACGTCCGACAGGTACACCTTGGGGGTCCTGACGAGCCGGGATCCGACGTCGCAGGAATACGGCGGGAGGAGGAGGATCTGGCCGGTGTCCTCCAGCACGGAGACCCATGCCCTGGCGGTGTTCACCGAAATGCCGAGCTCCCGCGCGAGGTCCGAGAGGTTGAGCGGATGCGCGCTTCGTGCCGCCAGGGCGCGGAAGAACGCGTAGAACCGCGGGATATCCCCGACCTGCCGCAGGGGGGGAAGGTCCCGTTCGAGGTACGCCTGCAGATGGGTTGCGTGCCATTCCGCGGGATCGCGCTTCGGATTCGCGGCGATTCCCGGATGGCCCCCCCGGAGGAAACTTTCCCACAGCCCCCGGAACGCCAGCTTGTGCCTCCCGGAGCGCGCCCCCGATTCCCACGGAAAGTTGGCCCTCGGAGTTTTCGTGATCTCCCGGCAGGAGAGCGGAGGGAGCCGGAGCGCGACGGCGCGTCCCCCGAGGGAATCGGCGACCCTTTCGGCCGACGGCAGGCTCCAGCCGCCGGTCAGCAGGTATTGCCCCGCTTTCCCGCGATTCCTGTCGATGCGCTCCCGGATGTGCGCCAGCAGGGCCGGGACGTGCTGGAATTCGTCGATGATCGCCGGCGGCGGATTCGACTCGAGGAAGGAGCGCGGGTCCTCCGAGGCCGCGGCCCGCGCGGCCGGCGCTTCCAGGGATACGTACCGATGCGTCTCGCGGAACAGGTTCCGCAGCAGGGTGGTCTTTCCGGACTGCCTCGGCCCCGCGAGGACGACGGCCGGGAAATCCATCGCCGCCTTCCGGACCACCGGCTCCAGGGTTCGTTCCAGGTACGCCACGGCTTCCTCCCGCGGGAAATGGATGCATGCAATTATGCATCATAAATGCAAAATTGCACATTAAAATTTCCTTTCCTGTCGCATCGAAATCGGCATAATGAATCAATAGCGTTTTGCCTTGGGACTTAACTCCCCCCAGGCCGCTTCCTCTTGACGGAACACAATCCGATCCGAAAGGGGATCAGCAAGTCCGGTAACGGGTCTGTGCGCTTATGTCGGTAGCCCTCACTCCAGACGTGATCGTTTACCTCTGCGCCAACTGCCTCCCGCAGGGCGCGAACCTGCCGCGTCAATGGGAACAGGACGGCGCGCGGGTGGTCGTGCGGGAGATCCCCTGCAGCGGGAGGATGGACGGGCGATACCTGATGCGCGCGATGGAGGGGGGCGCCCGGGGCTTCTGCGTGGTGGGGTGCCCCAAGGGCGACTGCACCCTCTCGGAAGGGAACTACCGGGCGGAGATCCGCGTCCGCACGATCGGGCGGCTCCTCGAGGAAATCGGGCTTTCCGCGGAACGCGCGCAGATGGTCCACTTCTCTCCGAACGACCCGCCCCGGCGATTGGAGCAGCTCGTGCGCGACACGGTCGGGCGCATCTGCGACGCGGGCGATTCCGCCTGGATGGAGCAGAGAAAACAGGCATGAACGCGCCTCCATCCCGCCTCAAGGAACGGATCGCGTCGGGGAAGCCGGTGCTGCTGGCGGAGATCCACCCGCCGCAAGGCGGCGATCCCGCGTCCTGGCGGGCGGCCGCCGGCCGGTTCGCCGGGAAGGTCCACGCCGTGGGCGTCAGCGACAACCGGGAACGGGTCGCCATGTCGGCCCTCGCCGCCGCCTCCCTCCTGAAAGCCGACGGGATCGAGCCGATCCTCCATGTGAACACGCGGGACCGTAACCGCATCGCCCTGGTTTCCGAGGCGCTCGGGGCGCAGGCCCTGGGCATCGCGAACCTGCTGTGCACCAGCGGAGACCATCAGACGCTGGGCGGTTACCGCGCCGCGAAGAACGTCCACGACATCGACTCCGTGCAGCTCCTCCAGGCGTATGCCCGCCTGTCGAGCGACGCAGGCCTGGTGGGCGAGGAGAGTCTTCCGGGGGCCGGCCCGTTCCTCCTCGGGGCCGTGGCGTCCCCCGACGCCGATCCGCCCGCCCTGCAGATGATGCGGCTCGCCAAGAAAGTGCGCGCCGGCGCGCGGTTCCTGGTGACGCAGCCGGTCTGCGATCCGGAGCGGTTCGAGGCGTGGTGGAAAGAGATCGTCCGGCGCGGCCTGCACGAACAGGCCGCCGTCCTGGCCGGCATCCGGCCGTCCGGTGCGGCGGAGACCGCCCTGGAAACCGTCCGCCGGCTGTCGAAGCTCCCGGGGATCCGGGGCTTCTGCATCTCCGCCGACGGCGACCCCGAGGCCGCGCTGCGGATCGTCGAAGAGTCCGGGTTGTCGGACGGCTGAACGTGCCGGCCAAATTCGCCATCCATCCCGAAACCGCCAGGCCCCGCTTCCGCCCCGTGGGAAAGCTGGGGATCGTCGATTGGCGGGAAGACTGCTCCGGCTGCCACAACTGCGTGAAGCGGGACTGCGTCTATCGGCTCTACCGCGACGAGTCCGATTCGCTGCGGGAAGAAGCCGGCTACCTGGATTACATCTACCAGTGCAAGGGCTGCCTGAACTGCGTCCAGAACTGCACGAAGAACATCCTGACCCGGGTCGTCAACCCCGAGTATCGCAGGCTGGGCGATGCGTATTACACGCCCGACCTGATCCTGTCCACGTGGTACCAGGCGGAAACGGGGAAGATTCCCGTGTCCGGCGCGGGGTACGGAGGGCCCTTCAGCGGGCCCGGCTTCGATTCCATGTGGACGGACATGTCCGAGATCGTGCGGCCCACCCGCGACGGGATCCACGGCCGGGAATACATCAGCACCAGCGTGGACATCGGCCGCAAGCTCCCGCACCTGACCTTCTCGGGAGACGGGCGGTTGAGCGTCGAGCCGCCGCCGCTCGCGGAAATTCCGCTCCCCGTGATCTTCGACGTCATCCCCCGCCATTGGCGCCGCGGGCCGGTCGTCCCCGCCGTCGCGGCCGCCGCCGCGGAGCTCGGCACGATGGCCGTCCTCCGCGAGCCGGATTTCCGGGAGATCCTGCCCTCCGCGCGGGGACGCGCGATCCCGTTCCTTTCGTCCTCTTCCGGCGCGGCGGCGCCGCGGGAACGGTCCGCGCCGGTCGTGATGATCCCGGACGGCCCCGAGGCCGCGGCGGCGCGGGCTTCGTTGAAGCGGGAACAGCCGGCCGGGATCGTCGCCGTCCGCGTTCCCGCCGGCCCGGACGCGGCGAAGCGGGCTGCGGAGCTGGCCCGGGACGGGACGGAAGTCATCCACCTGGAGTTCGACAGCCACGGGAGGGAGCAGGGGGGAGATTCTCCCCGCCATCTCCGCGACGTCCTGCGGGAGGCGCACGGCGAGCTCGTCCGTTCGGGGATCCGGGACGAGGTCACGCTGATCGCCTCGGGCGGGATCGCCCTGGCCGAGCACGTGGCCAAGGCCATCCTCTGCGGGGCGGACCTGGTCGCGATCGACGTTCCCCTCCTCCTGGCCCTCGAATGCCGCCTCTGCGGGGAGTGCCGGAGCGGGCGGAGCTGCCCCGTCGCCCTGGAGGAGGCCGACGCCGATTTCTGCGTCCGCCGCATCGTGAACCTGATGTCGTCCTGGCATTCGCAGCTCCTGGAAATGATGGGCGCCATGGGCATCCGCGAGGCGCGCCGGCTGCGGGGCGAGACCGGCCGCTGCATGTTCTTCGAAGACCTCGAGCGCGACACGTTCGGCCGCCTGTTCGGGAAGCGGAAGGACTAAGAGGATGAAGACCCCGTTGTCCGGACCCGGCGACGTGAGCCGGGAAGTCCGCCCCGCGCCGCCGCGCTACCGCAACGAGATCGGCAAGTACGCCATCCGCCGTTCGGACGCGTGCGCGTCATGCGGGACGTGCGTCGCGACCTGCCGGCACGGCGTGCACGTCCTTCCCTCGGGCTTCCGCCACGCGATGCGGCCGCTCGATTACCGGTGCATCGGCCCCTCCTGCAAGGATTCGGGCGCGTTCTGCATCGACGCCTGTCCCCGGGAGGCGCTGGCGCTCTCCCCGAATCCCGTCGCCGCGACGATGGGCGATTACCGCTGGACCCCGGACCTGCTGCTCGGCACGTGGGCCATGGCCGAGACCGGCCGCCCGCCCGGAGCGCACCTGGAAAGCGAGGTCGGAGCCTCCGGCGGAGGGTTCGACCGCCTCCGCTTCCGCTTCCCCGATCCGCCTCCGGCGGGCCTTCGGAAGGAGGACATCTCGACGCGGCTCGCGCTCAACCGCCGCGGCGACTCCCGCCCCCGGATCGAGATCGACGTCCCCTGGTACGGCGGCGGGATGTCCTTCGGATCGACCAACATCCGCGCCCTGCTGGGCAAGGCGCGCGCGGCCAAGGCGTTCCGCAGCTTCACGTGCACGGGGGAAGGCGGCTACCCGGAGCGCTTCATCCCCTACAAGGACCACGTGATCACCCAGGTGGCCACGGGGCTGTTCGGCGTCCGGGAAGAGACGATCCAGCGGGCGCCGATCGTGGAGTTCAAGTACGCGCAGGGAGCCAAGCCGGGGCTGGGCGGCCACCTGCTGGGCGACAAGAACACGCCGAGCGTCGCGGCCATGCGCGAGACGGTCGCGGGCGTCTCCCTGTTCTCCCCGTTCCCGTTCCACAGCGTCTACTCGGTGGAGGACCACAAGAAGCATCTCGACTGGATCGCCCACGTCAACCCGCGGGCGCTGCTGTCGGCGAAGGTGTCGACGCCCGGCGACGTGGACATGGTGGCCGTGGGGGTCTATTACGCCGGGGGCCACATCCTGCACCTGGACGGCAGCTACGGCGGGACGGGCGCCGCGCCCAACGTCGCCAAGAAGAACATCGCGATGCCGATCGAGTACGCGATCGGGCGCGTGCACAAGTTCCTCGAGGCCGAGGGGATCCGCGACAAGATCACGGTGATCGCCAGCGGCGGGATCCGGACCCCCGCCGACGTCGCCAAGGCCATCGCCCTCGGCGCCGACGGCTGCGTGATCGGCACGGCGGAGCTGGTGGCGCTCGGATGCATCCGGTGCACCGCCTGCGAGAGCGGACGCGGATGCGCGCGCGGCATCGCGACGACCGACGACGACCTTCTGGAGATGATCGACATCGACTGGTGCACGCAGCGGCTGGTGAACCTCTACTCGGCCTGGCGGGAGATGCTCGTCGAGCTGCTGTACCGCCTGGGGCTCGATTCCGTATCCGCGCTGCGGGGGCGCACCGACCTGCTGTCCCACCTGGATTACGAAGATGAAGCGTAGCGGAAACAGGATCGACGGGAACGGTGCGGACCGCGTCCGGGCGCTTCTGCGCGCCCGCGCGCACCTGCGACCGATGGCCATGGATGGCCAAGTGCCGCGGGCGCCATGGATGGCGCAGGAGCGGCCGAAGGACCTCCGTCTTTCCGCGTCTCCGGAGGCCGAAGGCGGCTGCGGCGTGACCGGCTTCGCCTGCACGGTCCCGGTGAGCGGAAAGCACATCTACGAGCCTTCCATCCAGATGCGGAACCGGGGCAACGGCAAGGGAGGCGGGATCGCCGCCTGCGGGCTGGTGCCGGAAGAGCTGGGCGTTTCGCGCCGGGTCCTCGACGAGGACTACATCCTCCAGGTCGCCCTGCTGGATCCCGCGGCGCGGGGGGAGGTGGAGGCCTCGTTCATCGAGCCCTTCTTCGACATCGACCACGGCGGGCCGATACCCACCGTCGACGATCACCGCGACGTGCCGCTGCTGGAAGTCCGGCCGCCGGACGTGGTCCGCTACTTCGTCCGCGTGAAACCCTCCGTGCTCGCGCGCTTCGCCGAAGAGAGGAAGCTGGACGCGGCGGGGCTGTCAGAGAGGGATGTGGAGGACGAGTTCGTCTTCCAGAACTCGATCCGCCTGAACGACCGGTACTACGCCTCGCTGGGGGACAAGCGGGCGTTCGTGCTGTCCCATGCCCGGAACCTCGTCATCCTCAAGATCGTCGGCTTCGCCGAGGCCGCCGTGCAGTACTACCGCATGGCCGACACGCGGGCCCACGTGTGGATCGCCCACCAGCGGTACCCGACGAAGGGGCGCGTCTGGCATCCGGGAGGGGCGCATCCGTTCATCGGGCTGAACGAGGCGCTGGTGCACAACGGCGACTTCGCGAATTACCATTCGGTGTCGGAGTATCTGGCCGGGCGCGGAATCTACCCGCAGTTCCTCACCGACACGGAAGTTTCCGTGCTCCTGTTCGACCTCTGGAACCGGGTGTACCGGTACCCGATGGAGTACATCATCGAGGCGCTGGCGCCGACGACGGAGCTGGATTTCGACCGCCTCCCGTCGGAGAAGCAGCGGATCTACCGGCAGATCCAGGCCGCGCACATCCACGCCTCGCCCGACGGGCCCTGGTTCTTCATCATCGCCCGCAGCCTGGCCGATACCGGGGAGTTCCAGCTCATGGGGATCACCGACACCGCCATGCTGCGGCCTCAGGTGTTCGCGCTGCAGGAGGGGGAGGTGTCCATCGGCCTGGTCTGCTCCGAGAAGCAGGCCATCGACGCGACGCTGGCCAGCCTTGCCTCCGAGGATCCCCGGTTCACCCCGGTCGCGGACATGTACTGGAACGCGCGCGGCGGAAGCTTCACCGACGGAGGCGCCTTCCTGATGACGGTCTCCCCGGCCGAAGGATCCCACCGGATGCGGGTAGCCAACAAGTTCGGCGCGCCGGTTTCGACCGCGCCCGGGCAGCTCCACTGCAACCTGTCCGTTCCGCCGGCTCCCCCCGCGCGGACGGACGACGACGCGGCGGCGGTCGAGCGGTGCGCGCGCGACGCGGACGCGGAAGGGTTCTTCCGCCACCTCCTGGAGCGGCTGCCCGGAATGGACTACGACGCGTTCCGCCGGTTCGTAGAGCGCTGGGCCGACCGGACGGCCGGGGAGGCGCCCGGCGTCGGGATCGAGGCGCTGACGCTGTGCATGGACCGCCGCTATCCCACGGGAGACAAGAAGCGCAGCTCCCTGCAGACCATCCTGCGCGGGGGGATGGAGCTGATCTTCGGGCGGCAGCCGCTTCTCGGCGACGGGCGGACCGGGACCCACGCGCGCATCGGCTGGGACACGCGGGACCGCCTGCGGGCTCCCCGTCCCGGCGAGACGACGCTATTGATCGACGCCCGCGGCTTTCCGCCCGAAGGCGAGGATTGCGACGCCGCGCTGGCGGTCAAGGCGTTCCACGCCGGATGGATGCGGATCCTTCATTACAATACGCGGGGCACGCGGTTCCACGGCGTGGGGCTGGGGCCCGGCACGACGGGACTTCGGATCGACTGCTACGACAACCCGGGCGATTATCTCGGCTCCGGCATGGACGGCCTGGAGATCCGCGTCCACGGGAACGCCCAGGACCAGCTTTGCCAGATCAGCAAGCGGGGGAAGCTGGTCGTCTACGGGGACGTCGGCCAGACCTTCCTCTACGGGGCCAAGGGAGGCGAGGCGTACGTCCTCGGGAACGCGGCAGGCCGGCCGATGATCAACGCCGTCGGCTCGCCGAGGGTGGTCATCAACGGGACCGCGCTGGATTTCCTGGCCGAATCGTTCATGGCCGGCGATCCCCACAACGGCGGCGGCTTCGCCATCGTAAACGGTCTCCAGTACGATCTCCACGGCCGGCTCCGCCCGCTGGAGCTTCCGTATCCCGGCGGAAACCTCCTTTCGCTGGCCTCCGGGGGGGCGATCTACATCCGCGATCCGCATCGCACCCTGGTGGACGAGCAGCTGAACGGCGGGGCGTACCGCCCCCTCTCCGCCGCCGACTGGAGGCTCATCCTGCCGTACCTCGAAGAGAACGAGCGGCTGTTCGACGTCCGGATCGACCGCGATCTCCTGACGGTCGACGGGACGCTGTGCCCGCCCCAGGCCGTCTACCGGAAGGTGATGCCCCGGAAGGACGCCGAGGCGGAGGCGGCGATGGAGGCGCAGGGAGAATGACCATGGACCGCACGATCCCGTGGAACGGCGGCGCCCTGCTGGAGGAGATCCGGCGGCGCGGCGGCACGGACCCCGGCGCCTGCTTCCAGTGCCACAAGTGCAGCACGGGATGCCCCGCCGGGCCCGACATGGACTACCTCCCCAGCCAGGTCATGCGGCTGGCGCAGCTCGGCGCGGAGGAGGAGCTGCTCGGCTCGCGGGCGATCTGGCTGTGCGCGTCGTGCGAGGCGTGCACCGCCCGGTGCCCCATGGGGATCGACGTGGCGGCCGCGATGGACGCCCTGCGGATCATGGCGGTCGATCGCGGCGCCGCCTTGCCCGACGACCGCGGAAAGCAGTTCAACCGCTGCTTCTTGAGCAGCGTCCGCCGGCACGGCCGCGTGTACGAGATGGGCATGATGGCCGCCTTCAAGATGCGCACATTCGACCTGTTCACCGACGCCGAAAAGGTCCCCGGGATGCTGGCGCAAGGGAAGCTCTCGATATTGCCCAACCGCAGCGGCGGGGCCCGGCAGGTGCGCGAGATCTTCCGGCGCGCTGAAGAGGAGGGGGAGGACTCGTGAGGTACGCGTTCTTCCCGGGGTGCAGCCTCGAGTCCACGGCGCGGTCCTACGACGCCTCCGCGCGGTCGGTCTGCGGCGCGCTTGGGATCGGGCTCGAGGAGATCCCGGACTGGGTCTGCTGCGGATCGACGCCGGCGCACGCCAGCAACGACCTGCTGTCCGTCGCGCTGCCCGCGCTCAACCTGCAGAAAGCGAAGATGCTGGGGCTGCCGGTGATGGTCGCCTGCGCCTCCTGCTATGCGCGCCTGCGGACCGCCAACCACCGGGCGCTCCAAGGCCCGGAGGAGCGCCGGAACATCGAGCGGGTCACGGGGAGCCCTTACGGGGGCGACGTCCCGGTTAGGCACGTGCTGGACGTTCTCGCAAACGACCTGGGACCGGACGCGATCCGCGCCGGGGCCGGCCGGCCGCTTTCCGGGCTGCGGGTGGCCTGCTACTACGGTTGTCTGCTGACGCGCCCGCCGGAGATCGTCGCCTTCGACGACGCGGAGCACCCCTCGTGCATGGAACGCGTGCTGAGCGCCGCGGGGGCGGAATGCGTGGAGTGGCCGTACCGGACCGAGTGCTGCGGGGCGGGGCTGTCCATGACGCATCCGGCCGTCGTCCATCGGCTGTCCCACCGGCTCCTGGGCATGGCGCAGGAAGCGGGGGCCGACTGCCTCGCCGTCGCGTGCCCCCTGTGCCAGGTGAACCTCGACCTGCGGCAGGCCGACGCCGTCAAGGCCCATGGAGCGCTGCGGCCCACGCCGGTCCTGTACGTGACGCAGCTCCTCGGGCTGGCCCTCGGGATTCCCCCGGAAAAGCTGGGACTCGACGCGTTGACGGTTCCCGCCGACGGATTGCTGGGGAAATGCGGGGCGACGGGATCCGTTGCGGGGGGAGGGAAGCCGTGAACCGGCCGGAGAACGGCAACATCCCCCGGACCGCCGGGGGAGACAAGGGGCTGCCCACCGGCTCGGTGCTGGTCTGCGGCGGCGGCGTCGCCGGCATCCAGGCCTCGCTGGACCTTTCGGCCGCGGGTTTTCGCGTCTTCCTTGTCGAGGAGAGCCCAACGATCGGCGGCGGCATGGCGCGCCTCGACAAGACGTTCCCGACCGGCGACTGCGCCACCTGCATCATCTCGCCGAAGCTGGTGGAATGCATGCGGGATTACAACATCGACGTCCTGACGATGGCCGACGTGATGTCGCTCGAAGGCGAGGCGGGCCATTTCACCGCCGAAGTGCGCAAGCGGCCCCGGGGAGTGATCGCCTCGAAATGCACCGGCTGCGGAGACTGCTGGCAGGCCTGCCCGGTGCGGAACGTCCCCCAGGAGACTCCCCCCTTCCAACCCTCGGAGGGGCTGACTCCCGACGGGACGGCACGGGTCGAGGAGATCCTCGCCCGGCATCAGGGCGATCCCGGCGCGCTGATCCCCGTCCTGCAGGACATCAACGACACGTTCCGCTACCTGCCGCGCGCCGCGCTGGAGACCGTGGCTTCCCGCATGGAGATCCCGCCGGCCGAGGTCCTCCGGGTGGCGAGCTTCTACAACGCGTTCAGCCTGGAGCCGGTCGGCCGCCACATCGTGGAAGTCTGCCTGGGGACCGCCTGCTTCGTGCGCGGTTCCGGGCTGCTCCTGGAGCGGCTTGAAAGCAATATTGGCGTGAAAACGGGCGGGACCGACCCGCAGGGGCGGTTCACGCTCCGGACGGTACGCTGCATCGGATGCTGCGCGCTGGCGCCCGCCGTGCGCATCGACGGGATCACCTTCGGCAAGGTGCCGCTCGACCGGACCGCGGACCTCCTCGGGAGGTTCGAATGAGCGCGATCATCCGGACGAAGGCCGACCTCGACCGCGCCGCCGCGATCGGCCGGGAGACGCTTTATCCTCCGCAGCTCAAGATCCTCATCGGCTCGGCGAGCTGCGGGCTGGCCGCCGGAGCGGGGGCCGTGGAGGATGCCGCGGTCGAAACGGTGAAGCGGCTGGCGATTCCCGCCGTCGTCTCGCGGACCGGCTGCATCGGCTTCTGCCAGCGCGAGCCGCTCGTCGACCTGCTGCTCCCCGGCGGGCCGCGTATCACGTTCGGCAATGTGACCGCCAAGTCGATCCAGGCGCTACTGGAGTCCTTGGCGGCCGGAGGGGAGCTGAAAGGCGGCGCGCCCCTTTGCCGGTGGCCGCGCGAGGACAACGCGGCCGACGGCCATGGATGGCCTAGTGCCGGGACGGGCAGGGATGCCCACGGTTATGCAGTCCCGGCCGACGGGACGGCCCACGAATATCCTCCCCCGGCGAACGGCGCCGGGAAGATCCCCGAGGGATCCGGCATCGAGTTTTATTCCCGCCAGCGGCGCGTCATCCTGCGCAACTGCGGATCGATCGATCCGCTGCGCCTGGAGGAGGCGCTGGCCCGCGGCGCCTACCGCGGCGCCTTCCGCGCCCTGACGGCCATGACTCCCGAAGAGGCGCTCGCCGAGGTCAAGGAGTCGGGGCTGCGCGGCCGCGGCGGCGCGGGATTCCCGACCGGCCGGAAATGGGAGATCGCCCGCGGCGCTCCGGGCGACGCGAAATACATGATCTGCAACGCGGACGAGGGAGACCCGGGGGCGTTCATGGACCGCAGCGTCCTCGAAAGCGACCCGCACGCGGTCCTCGAAGGGATGCTCGTCGCCTCCTACGCGATCGGCGCCCGCGAGGGCTTCCTCTACGTCCGCAGCGAATACCCGCTGGCCGTTTCGACCGTGACGCATGCCATCCGCGAGGCGGAATCGCGCGGGCTGCTGGGCGACGACATCTTCGGCAGCGGCCACAGCTTCCGGATCACGGTGCGCCGCGGCGCAGGCGCCTTCGTGTGCGGCGAGGAGACGGCGCTGATCGCCTCGATCGAGGGGCGTCCCGGCGAGCCGCGCCCCCGTCCCCCCTTCCCGGCCGAAAGCGGCCTGTGGGGGAAGCCCACGGCCATCAACAACGTCAAGACGCTGGCGAGCGTGGGGCCGATCCTCTCCCGCGGGGCGAAATGGTACGCGGAGATGGGGACCGAGCGCAACCGCGGGACCACGGTGTTCTCCCTCGTCGGCGCCGTGCGGAACACCGGTCTGGTCGAGGTCCCCCTCGGGCTTACGCTGCGCGAGATGGTCATGGAAGTCGGCGGCGGAATCCGCGGAAAGCGGGCGCTGAAGGGGGTCCAGACGGGCGGCCCGTCCGGAGGGTGCCTCCCGGCCTCGATGCTCGACCTGCCCATCGATTACGAGAATCTGGGCAAGGTGGGCTCCATGATGGGCTCGGGAGGGATGATCGTCCTCGATTCCGGGACCTGCATGGTCGACCTCGCGCGCTTCTTCCTCACGTTCACCGCCGACGAATCGTGCGGCAAGTGCGTCCCCTGCCGCGAGGGGACGAAGCACATGCTGCGGATCCTCACGCGGATCTGCGAGGGGAGCGGCGTTCCGGAGGACCTGGAGGTCCTGGAGCGGCTGGCCAAGACCGTGAAATCGGCGTCGCTGTGCGGGCTGGGGAGCACGGCCCCCAATCCCGCCCTGACGGCGCTGCGCTATTTCCGCGAAGAGTTCGAGGCGCATGTCCGCGACAGGCGGTGCCCGGCGGGGGTCTGCCGGAACCTGATCCGGCTGCGGATCGACGAGGCGCTCTGCACCGGATGCGGGCGCTGCGTCGAGAGCTGCCCCGTCGACGCGATCCGGGGGGAGAAGAAGGCGCCGCACCGGATCGACGCGGCCGTCTGCACGCGCTGCGGCGCGTGCCGCGCGGTGTGCCCCGCGGAAGCCGTCGCAAGCGAGTGAAATGATGCCGCGCGCGAGAGGACGATCGAGAGGATGAGCATGGACGCACCCGCATCGGACCGTGTCCGGGTCACGCTGGACGGCCGCACGTCGGAGGTGGCGCGCGGAGCGACGATCCTGGAGGCCGCCCGCGGAATGGGGATCGCGATCCCCACGCTCTGCCACTACCGCGGTTTGTCTCCGTACGGCGCCTGCCGGATCTGCGTGGTGGAGATCGACACGCCGGGCGGGACGAGGCAGGTGGCGGCGTGCAGCCATCCCGTGGAGGAAGGCCTCGTGGCGCGCACCGACACCGAGGGCGTCCGGGAGTCGCGGCGCACGGTGCTCGAGCTGCTCCTGGCCCAGGCGCCCGACGCTCCGCAGCTTGCGGAAGTCGCCGCCGGGCTGGGCGTCCGCGCCACTCCCTTCGAGCCGGCGGCGGAAGGGAAGTGCATCCTGTGCGGGCTGTGCATCCGGGTCTGCAACGGCCTGATGGGGCGGGGGGCGATCAGCCTCTTCGGGCGCGGGGGGCGGCGGACCGTCCAGACGGCGTTCCGCGAGCCGACCGACCAGTGCCAGGCGTGCGGCGCCTGCGCGGTCGTATGCCCCACGGGGGCGGTGGACCTGGCCGCGATCACCGCGCGCCGTCCCAGGCCGCACCTCACCCGCCACGACCAGTGCTTGAGCGCCCGGCCGAGCATCGACCTGGCGCATCCCCAGGCGTCCCCCCGCGTGCCGTCGATCGACCGCGAGAACTGCATCCGGTTCAAGACGGGCGAATGCGGTCTTTGCGCCGAGGTTTGCCAGGCCGGCGCCATCGACTACGATCAGCCGGAAGAAACCGTCCGGCTCGACGTCGGGGCCGTGGTGCTGACGCCGGGGTTCGAGGCGTTCGACGCCCGGCGTCGGGGCGAGTTCGGCTTCGGCTTCGCCCCGAACGTCCTCACGAACGTGCAGTTCGAGCGGCTGCTTTCGGCCTCCGGGCCGACGGGGGGGCATGTCCTGCGCCCCAGCGACGGCCGCCCGCCCCGGCGGCTGGCGTTCCTCCAGTGCGTCGGTTCGCGGGACCGCGGCTGCGACAACGACTACTGCTCCTCGGTCTGCTGCATGGCGGCGACCAAGGAGGCGATCCTGGCCAAGGAGCATGCGCCCGGGCTGGACGTGACCGTGTTCTTCCTCGACCTGCGCGCCTTCGGAAAGGATTTCGACCGCTATTGCGAGCGGGCCCGCACCCGGCTGGGCGTGCGGTACCTGCGCTCGTTCATCTCGCGGACCTACGAGATGCCGGGGACGCGGAGCCTGCGCGTCGTCTACGCGAACCCGGACATGAAGCAGGTCGAGGAAGAGTTCGACATGATCGTGCTGTCTCTGGGGCTGACCCCCAGCGCCTCGCTGCGCGAGCAGGCCGAGCGGATGCGGGTCGTGCTGAACCGGTGGGGCTTCGCGCAGACCGACGAGCTCGCGCCGCTGGACACCTCCCGGCCGGGGATCTTCGTGGGCGGCGCGTTCCAGGAGCCCAAGGACATTCCCGACACGGTGATGCAGGCGAGCGCCGCGGCGTCCCGGGCCATGGCGCTGCTGGCGCCGGCGCGCGGCACGCGCGTCCGCGTCAAGACGTATCCGCCGCCGCGCGACATCGCGGACGAGCCGCCGCGGGTCGGCGTGTTCATCTGCCATTGCGGCAGCAACATCGCGTCGGTGGTGGACGTCGGGCGGGTTGTGGAGCGGGCGCGCGAGCTGCCGAACGTGGTCGTCGCGGAAAGCAACACCTACACCTGCGCGGACGACACGCAGAAGCTGATCAAGGAGCGGATCGGGGAGCACGGCCTGAACCGCGTGGTCGTGGCCTCGTGCACTCCGAGGACCCACGAGCCGATCTTCCGCGACACGATGCGGGACGCCGCCCTGAACCCCTACCTGCTGGAGATGGCCAACATCCGCGACCAGTGCTCCTGGGTCCATTCCGGCGAGCCCGGGAAGGCGACGGACAAGGCGGTCGACCTCGTCCGCATGGCGGTGGCCCGCGCCTCGCGGCTCCAGCCGCTGGCGGAGGGCTCGGTGCCCGTGAATCCCCAGGCGCTGGTGGTCGGGGGAGGAGCGGCCGGGATGACCGCCGCCCTGGCGCTGGCCGACCAGGGGTTCCCCGTGCATCTCGTGGAGAAGTCCGGGGAGCTCGGCGGCACCGCCCGCCGTCTCCATCGCACGCTGGACGGACGGGACGTGCGAAGCTTCCTCGACGGGACGGTCGACCGGGTCCGCTCCCACGAGAAGATCCGCGTCCACCTCGGAGCGCGCGTGGAGAGGGTCGGCGGGCACGTCGGCGATTTCGTCTCGAAGATCTCCGCCGGGAACGGAGCCGAGGAGGTGCGCCACGGGGTGGTCGTCGTGGCCACCGGCGCCGAGGAAAGGAAGCCGCAAAGCTACGGGTACGGCGAAAGCGACCGGGTCCTCACGCAGCTCGAGCTCGCGGAGCGACTCGGGCGCGGCGACCTGGCGCTTCCGGAAAACCCGACGGTCGCGATGATCCAGTGCGTGGAGCAGCGCGACGCGGAACGGCCTTACTGCAGCCGGGTCTGCTGCACGACCGCCGTGAAGAACGCGCTGGAGCTGAAACGGCGATTCCCCGGGTCGCGGATCCTGGTCCTGTTCCGGGACATGCGGACCTACGGCTTCCGGGAGGACGCCTACCGCGAGGCGCGCGAGGCCGGGGTCCTGTTCGTGCGGTACGAGCCCGAGCATCCCCCGGAGCTTTCGGTGAACGGCGGCCTGTCGCTGCGGGTCCGGGAACCGTCGCTGGGGCGCGACCTGCGCATTTCGCCGGACCTGGTGGCGCTCTCCGCTCCGATGATACCGCGCGCGGACCGGCAGGAGCTGTCCGAGCTGCTGCGCGTTCCGCTCAACGCCGACGGCTTCTTCCTCGAAGCCCACATGAAGCTGCGCCCGGTGGATTTCGCCAGCGAAGGGCTGTTCCTCTGCGGGACGGCCCACGCTCCGAAGTTCCTGGGCGAAACGATCTCCCAGGCCCATGCCGTGGCGGGAAGGGCGGCGTCGATCCTCTCCCGCAAGAAGATGGCGGTGGGGGGGCAGACCGCCTGGGTCGATCCGGACAAGTGCATTTCCTGCATGACCTGCGTGCACGTCTGCCCGTACATGGCTCCGGGCATCAACGAGTTCAACAAGGCCGAGGTGCAGGGCGCGGTCTGCATGGGCTGCGGGAGCTGCGCCGCGGAATGCCCGGCCATGGCGATCACCCTCCGGAACTTCACGGACCTCCAGGTCCGCGCCGCCATCGACGGCCTCATGGGCGTGGATCGCGGCGTCCGGCCCCCGGATCGCGATCCCCGTTATCCGGAAGGGGCGGGCGTGGCGCCGCCGCGCTGGGGGAAGGGCGGGGGAGAGCGATGAGCGGCGAGCCGTTGATCCTTGCGTTCTGCTGCCACTACTGCGCCTACGCCGCGGCGGACCTGGCCGGCTCGATGCGCCTGCAGTACCCGGACAACGTGCGGGTCCTGCGGCTGCCCTGCACCGGAAAGCTCGAGGCGAACCACGTGCTTGCCGCCTTCGAGCTCGGGGTCGACGGGGTCGTCGTGGCGGGATGCCTCGAGGGCGGCTGCCACTTCCTGGAAGGGAACCTGCGCGCTCGCAAGCGCGTCGAGCGGCTCCGCGGGATGATGGCCGAGATCGGGCTGGAGCCGGAACGGCTGGAGATGTACAACCTTTCCTCCGCCGAGGGGACCCGGTTCGCGGAGATCGTGAACGAAATGGTCGAGCGAGTACGCGGGCTGGGCGCAAGCCCGCTGCGGCCGGGACGGGAACGCATGGAAGAGGGTGTCCGGGAGCTCCGCCGACGGGCGGACGCCGTCCCGGAGGGAGGGGAGAGATGATCGTCGCGGATCGGAAAAAAATCCCGGAAATCGTGGAAATGATAAAGGACCACCAGCGCGTGCTGCTTGTCGGATGCGGCACCTGCGTCACCGTCTGCCTGGCAGGAGGGGAACGCGAAACCGGGATCCTCGGCGCCGCGCTGCGCATGGCGCTGCGGCTGCGGGGCCGGGAGAACGCGGTGGTGGACGAGTGCACCATCGAACGGCAGTGCGAGGACGCCTTCATCGACCTCGTCGCCCAGCGCGCTTCCGGGTACGACGCGATCTGCTCGCTGGGGTGCGGGGCGGGGGTGCAGGCGCTGGCCGAGCGGTTCCCGAAGACGCCCGTCTACCCGGGGCTGAACACCCAGTTCATGGGGATCCTCGAATCGCAGGGCGTCTGGACGGAAAAGTGCTCCGGATGCGGCAATTGCCGCCTCGGGGAGTTTGCGGGCATCTGCCCGATCACGCGATGCGCCAAGCGCCTGTTCAACGGCCCGTGCGGAGGATCGCGCGAGGGGAAATGCGAGGTGAACCAGGAGCTCGGCTGCGGCTGGCAGCTCATCCACGACCGCGCGGAACGGCTGGGGATCCTCGATCGATTCGAGGCGATCGTGCCTCCGCACGACTGGTCGACCGGCCTGGACGGCGGCCCCCGCAAGGTGGTGCGGGAAGACCAGTGCATCGCGGGGCTCGTCCCCCGGACCTGAGGGCTCGCGACACTCTTACCGGCGCGTCGTCCGGTCGATGTCCTCGACTCTCAGCAGGACGAGATCTCCCATTTTTTCGGTCGAGATCAGGAACCGGATTTCCCGGATCCCGTCCGGCGTGACGCGGTCCGCGCATGCGCGCACACGGTAATGGCTTTTCGAGGTCCGATGCGTATCGGTCACGGTGGCCCGGATCGCGCAGGTCCGGCAGTGCACGGTCTTTCCGCAACCGCCGGGGAGCCGGGAGTTTATGCACTCGATCGCCTCGCCTCCGCGGCGTCCTTCGATGCGCCGGGGGTCGACGCCCAGGCTTTCGCAGGCGGCAAGGTTGCAGGTGACGACGCCGACATCGTCGTCCAGCACCAGGATCGGAAACTTCAACTGATTCAAGTATTCCTGGAAGGAAGCCGCATCCCGTCCCGAAAAAAGATTCTCCCTGCATCCCCGGCAGAAGCAGTGGGATATGATTTCATCCGCCGTCTTGTCGGCAGGGGATAACGTGTTTCCGCACCATGCGCAATCGCCGTTCACGCCATGGCCGTCCTTGATGCGTTCTCACTCATACATAATTTAATCCTTTTCCCCTTATCCCTCCATTTTTTCCGGCCGGGACGGATACCTCGAATATTTACACCCGCCGGGAACCCACCCCTCCCGTTCTGAATCTACTTTGTATTCGAATGGATGATTACGCGCGGAACCAGGGGGTGGCGCATGGAGCATCGCTACAAGTACCTGATTGTCGGGGGAGGGATGGTCTCCGAGGCGGCGGTCAAGGGGATCCGGGAGGTGGATGCTGCGGGAACCATCGGCATCGTTGGCTCGGAAAAGGATTCCCCTTACAAGCGGCCGCCCCTTTCGAAAGGGCTTTGGAAAGGCGACCCTCCGGAGAGTATCCGATACAAGACGGAAGGCAGGGGGGCGACGCTGCACCTCGGGCGGACCGTCCGGGAGATCGATCCATCTGCCCGCCTCGTTGTCGACGCGGAAGGGGTCGCCTACGGGTACGAACGCCTCCTCATCGCCACCGGCGGGACTCCCCGCCGCCTTCCTTTCGGCGACGACGACCGGATCGTGTACTACCGCACCGTGGAGGACTATCGGCGGCTTCGCCGGATGA
>JBFLWB010000105.1 GCA_040758155.1 Thermodesulfobacteriota bacterium | reverse complement strand
GAGTGGAATCGCGGAAGACGATCGTGGAGCGGGTGCTGATGTACGAGCGGGGGGACGAGGCGTTCTTCGCGAAGTGGGAAGGGGAGGACCGCGCGCTGCGGGAGCGGCTGATCGTCGCACGCGCCGCATTGCCGGGGATCGGATTGCCGGATGCGCTCCTCGAATCGGTGGTGACCGTGGTGGCGGAGCTCGGCGTGGCGGGGCACCGGGGAGACATCACCGTGCTGAAAGCGGCGAAGGCGCTCGCGGCGATCAAGGGATTGCCGGCCCCCGACGCGGAGTGCCTCTCCGACGCCTTCCGGATGGGACTACCGCACCGGCTCAAGGAAGATCCGTTCGAGGAGACGGCTTCCGGACGGAAGCGGCTGGAGGAGACGCTCGCCCGGTTCGGGACCTGAAGCTCAGCCCTTGTCCGGCCGTCCGTGGCCGGGGTAATGCCTGTCCAGGCATTCCGGGCAGATGCCGTGGGAGACGCTGGCCGCCGACCGGTCCATGATGTAGGAGTCCACGGGCACCCACGCCTCGGGATCCCGTTCCTTCGCCCCCTCTTTCCGGATCTTCTTGCAGTGGGAGCACATCGGGAGGATCCCTTCCAGCGTACTGATCTCCCGCCGGGCCTCCTCTAGACTCTCCACCAGCCCCAGGATGCGTCGTCCGAGGAAAAAGAGGACGGAAAGCGCCAGCGTGAGAAGCAGGAGGTGCGTGGCGACGTCCCGGCCGGTCGTTTTGGCGGCGGACCGGTCGAACGGCACGTAGGGGAAGGCGACGCTGATCCCCCCGAGGATGTCTCCGACCCGGTATCCCCGGTCCCGATGGCATTCGAGGCAGGCCGCCTCCGCCTTCAGCGGCTCCATGTAACGGAATACCCGGTTTCCGGAGGGCCCCTGCAGTGCGTGCGCCGCCGGGACCCCCTTTCCGAAATCCGCCAGGGTGGCCCGTTCCCAATCGTCCGGCGCGTTTCCCGGGCGCATCGTCTTCAGGCCGGTGATGTGGACGACGAATCCTTCCCGCGCGAGGATGTCGCCGACGAGCCGCGTCATGTAGGCGGGATTGACCTTCGTCAGCGACACGCCGGTCGTGGTCCGGACGTCGCGGTCGGGGGACGCCAGGTACTCGTTCGGCCGCGTCTTGTCGGTGACGGGGACGTAGACCCCCCCGTGGGAGGCGTTCCAGCTCCGGGCGGCGACGACCGTCCGGAACAGCGCCTCCCCCCAGGACACGGCCAGGCGGTATCGGTCCTCCCGGGTCTGGCGGATGTCGTGCGCAAGGGAGATCGCGGTCCCGATGAGGAAAAGGACGCAGATCAGCGCCAGGTACCGGCGGGTCTTTGCGATGGAGCTTCCGGTCATCTTCGGGCGCATCATATCAGAACAGCTCGTATCGCAGCAGGCGGCAGTCGATCGGCCCGTTCATGACGGGGATCTTCCGGGACGCCTTCAACCCCAGGAACCGGGTGAGGCCGGGATTCCCCGAGAGGATGTAGGCCGTCCATCCGCGGCACCGCTTCTTCAGCGCCTCCCCAAGTTCCCGGTAGAACGCCTCCGCTTCCGCACCCCCGGGCAGCCGCTCGCCGTACGGAGGATTGCACAGGATCGTCCCCGGCCCTTCTCCGGGGGAGAAGAACCGGACCGACTTTGCGGAGAACTGGATCCGTTCAAGGACCCTTGCGTTCCCGGCGTTGCGGATCGCGCCCGCGATCGCCTCCGGAGACACGTCGCTCCCCTCGATCCGGACCGGCTTCGCGCGGCGGGCGGTCTCCTTCGCCTCCGTCAGCAGCGCCTCCCAGCGTTTCCGGTCGAACGCGTGCAGCCGCTGGAAACCGAAGGAGCGGCCCATCGATCCCGGGGCGATATCCCCCGCGATCAGCGCCGCCTCGATCGGAATCGTCCCCGCGCCGCAGGCGGGATCGATCAGCGGCTCCTCTCCCTGCCACCCCGCGAGCAGCAGCAGTCCCGCGGCCAGCGTCTCCTTCAGCGACGCCTCCGTCGGATGCGCCCGGTAGCCGCGCCGGTTCAGACTCTCCCCGGAGGTGTCGAGGGAGACGGAAGCGGCGTCCCGCAAGATCCGGACGACGATCCGCACGTCCGGCGACGCGGTGTTCACGTCCGGGCGGCGGCCCAGCGCCTCCCGGAAGCCGTCCGCGACCGCGTCCTTTGTCTTCTGCGCCGCGAAATGGGAATGGGTGATCCCCGACTCCCGCACGGTGGCGTCCACGGCGATGGTGCGCTCGGGCGGGAAAAGGTCGTGCCACGGGATCTTCCGGGCTCCGTCGTACAGCGCCGCGGGGGTCGGGGCAGAAAACTCCGAAAGGAGCAGGACCACCCGGTTCGCCGAGCGCAGCCACAGGTTCGCGCGATAGCAGAGCGTCATGTCCCCGGAAAACGAGACGCTCCCCGTGCCGATGGAGATCTCCTCCCCGCCCAGCGCGGCCAGCTCCCCGGCCAGCACCTCTTCCAGCCCCTTGAACGTGGTCGCGAAGAACCGGTGCTCCGCCTCGCGCTTTTTCATGGCCACATAATACCGCGAACTGGCGGGGGACGCTCTTCCCCTTCGCCCTTGTTTGAAGCGATGAATGTCCCCCTCTGTCGGGGTTTTGCCTCCCCCGGCGCCCCTGTGGTAAATTGATCGTCCATCCAACGGCGGGGGGAGAAGGATTCCATGGCGATCACGCGGGAAGAAACGCTGTACGTGGCCCGCCTTGCGCGCTTGGCGCTCTCCGATTCCGATGCCGACCTCCTGCGCGACCAGCTCGGCAGGCTTCTCGATTACATGAAGCAGCTCGACCGGCTCGACACCTCCGACGTCGTACCGACCTCCCACGCCGTGGACATGGGCACCCCGTTCCGGGAAGACGTCGTCCGTCCGTTCGGCGACCGGGAGGCGATCCTGAAGAACGCTCCCGACCGCGCCGGGGATTATTTCCGCGTCCCGCGGATCATCGAGGATTAGCGTCGCCGTGCCGAATCCGCCCTTCCACGAGTGGACCCTCATCGAGGCGGCCCGGAAGATCCGGGACGGGGAGATCTCGTCCCGCGAGCTGACCGCCGCGCTCCTCGAACGGATCGCGGCGCTCGAGCCGAAGATCAACGCCTATATCACCGTCCTGCCGGAAGCGGCGATGGCCCGGGCGGCGGCCTGCGACGAGGAGCGGGCGCGGGGGAAGGCATCCGGAGCGCTGCACGGCGTTCCCGTCGGGCTCAAGGACATCTTCTGCACCCGCGGCGTGCAGACGACCTGCGGAAGCAGGATCCTCGCCGGCTTCGATCCCCCGTACGACGCGGGGGTCGCTTCGAAGGTCCTCGCCTCCGGGGCGGTGCTTCTGGGCAAGCACAACATGGACGAGTTCGCCATGGGCTCCTCCACGGAGACGTCGCACTTCGGTCCCACGCGGAACCCGTGGGATCCCTCGCGGATCCCCGGCGGCTCCTCCGGCGGCACGGCGGCTTCGGTGGCCGCGGGCACCTGCTTCGCCGGGGTGGGAACCGACACCGGCGGATCGATCCGCCAGCCGGCGGCCCTTTGCGGCGTCGTGGGGCTCAAGCCGACGTACGGGCGCGTGTCGCGCTACGGGATGATCGCCTTCGCCTCCTCCCTCGACCAGGCCGGCCCGCTGACGCGTTCCGTCGCGGACGCGGCGGCGATGCTCGGGATCATCGCGGGGCACGACCGGAGAGACTCCACCAGCGTGGACGTGCCCGTGCCCGATTACCTGCCGGCGGTGTCCCGTCCGGTCAGGGGAATGCGCATCGGGCTTCCCAGGGAGTATTTCGAGGGAGCCGGGCTGGATCCCGAGGTCAAGGCGGCGGTGGAGCGCGCGCTGAAAATCCTGACGGACCAGGGCGCCGTCGCGGTGGAGGTTTCGCTGCCGCACACGGAATACGCCCTTTCGACGTATTACCTCATCGCCCCGGCGGAGGCGTCGTCGAACCTCGCCCGGTACGACGGCGTCCGGTACGGCCACCGGGCGGAAGGGGCTTCCGGGCTCATCGAGATGATGTCGAAGACGCGCGCGGAAGGATTCGGGGCCGAGGTGAAGCGGCGCATCATGATCGGCACCTACGCCCTCTCGGCGGGATATTACGAGGCGTTCTACGGGAAGGCGCAGAAAGTCCGCACGCTCATCCGCCGCGATTTCGCCGCGGCGTTCGAGAAGGCGGACGCGCTGCTGACACCCACCACCCCCACCCCGGCGTTCCGCATCGGGGAGAAGACCGGCGACCCGCTGACGATGTACCTTTCCGACATCTACACCATCCCGTGCAACCTCGCGGGGATCCCGGGGATCTCCGTGCCGTGCGGGCTCTCGAAGAGCGGGCTGCCCATCGGGGCGCAGCTCCTGGCGAAGCACTTCGACGAGGAGACGCTGTTCGCGGTCGCGGGCGCGGTGGAGCGCGCCCTCCCGGCGCCGGGCGCGGCGCCGGTGGCGAGTGCTCCAGTTCATAAATAGGGCAAGCACCGAGAACGTCGATGCGCCGCATCCGGCAAGGCGCGCGACTGAGGCGTGCCGGGGAGCACGGTGAAGGAGAGCAACGCAGTCGGGGCGGATGCAGCGGCGTTCGAATGCTGCCATATTTGTGAATTGGAGCACTAGAGGCGGGAGGAGATGGAATTCGAGGCGGTCATCGGGCTGGAGGTCCACGCGCAGCTTTCCACGGAGAGCAAGATCTTCTGCGCCTGCTCCGCGAAGTTCGGCGCCGCCCCCAACGAGAACAGCTGCCCCGTGTGCACCGGCATGCCGGGGGTGCTCCCCGTCCTCAACCGGAAGGCGGTCGAGTACGCCGTCCGGACCGCGCTGGCCACATCGTGCAGGGTGCAGCGGCGCAGCGTCTTCGCCCGGAAGAACTACTTCTACCCCGACCTGCCCAAGGCCTACCAGATCTCGCAGTACGAGGCGCCGCTCGCGCTTGCCGGACACGTCGACATCGAGACCGACGGCGGGACGAAGCGTATCGGAATCACCCGGATCCACATGGAGGAGGACGCGGGGAAGCTGGTCCACGAGGGGGAGTTCGCCGGGGCCCAGGCGTCGCTGGCCGACCTGAACCGCTGCTCCGTCCCGCTCATGGAGATCGTCTCCGAGCCCGACATGCGCACGCCGGAGGAAGCGGGCGCCTACCTGCGGCGGCTGCGCGACATCCTCGTTTACCTGGAGGTGTGCGACGGGAACATGGAGGAGGGATCGTTCCGCTGCGACGCCAACGTCTCGGTCCGCCCGAAAGGGCAAAAGGAGTTCGGGACGAAGGCCGAGCTGAAGAACATGAATTCCTTCCGCAACGTGGAGAAGGCCGTCGAGTACGAGATCCGCCGACAGATCGAGACGATCGAGGACGGCGGCAGGGTGGTGCAGGAGACGCGGCTGTGGGACGCCAACGCCGGCGTGACGGCGTCGATGCGCCGGAAGGAGGAGGCGCACGACTACCGGTACTTCCCCGACCCGGACCTGCTTCCTTTGGTGGTGGAGGACGCCTGGGTCGAGGAGCTGCGCGGCACGATCCCCGAGCTGCCGGCCGATAAAATCGCCCGCCTGTCGAGGGATTACGGCATCCCGCGGTACGACGCGGGCATCTTATCCTCGTCGCGGGCGCTGGCCGATTTCTTCGAGCGCTGCGTCGCCCTGTACGGCGGTGCCGCGAAGACGACCGCGAACGAATGCGTCCACTGGAAGGACGCCATCCTCGCGGGGCGGCTCACGCCCGAGACGATCGCCCACGCGGTCGAGGACCGGGAGAGCGGGACGGTCTCCGCGACCGCTTCGAAGAAGCTCGTGGAGGCCGTGCTCGAGACGGGGAAGGCGTTCCGGGCGCTGCGCGACGAGAAGGGGCTCACCCAGCTGTCCGACGCCTCGGCGCTCGACGCCGTCGTGGACAAGGTGCTGGCGGCCAGCCCGAAGGAGGTCGAGAGCTACCGGGGCGGCAAGACGGGGCTGCTTTCCTTCTTCGTCGGGCAGGTGATGAAGGAAAGCCGCGGCAAGGCCAACCCGAAAATCGTGCAAGAGGTGCTGAAGAAGAAGCTGGGGTAGCGGTCCGATGGAGAGCCGGGAGCGGGGAAGGAAGGCGCTGATCGTCGTCGACATGCTGAACGACTTCCTGCGCCCGGGCGCCCCGCTGGAGGTGCCGGCCGCCCGGGAGATCGTTCCCGCGCTGCGCCGGAGGATCGCGAAGGCGCGGCGGGACGGGGAGCTGGTGGTCTTCGTCTGCGACTCCCACCGGCGGAACGACCCGGAGTTCGCGAAGATGGGGTGGCCCCCCCACGCCGTGGAAGGGACGCCCGGGGCCGCCGTGTTTCCCGCGCTGTCGCCCGCCCCCGGGGACGCGGTGGTGGAGAAGCGCACCTACTCGGGGTTTTACAGGACCGCGCTGGACGCGGTCCTCCGCAGGCGCAAGGTCCGTTCCGTGACGGTCGCCGGCTGCGTCACCAACATCTGCATCCAGTTCATCTCCGGAGAGGCCGCGATCCGCGGGTACGACGTGACGGTCGACGAGCGGCTCGTCGCGGGGCTGTCGCGGAAGGACCACGCCCACGCCCTCGGCCAGATGGAGAAAGTGCTGGGCGTCCGGGTGCTCCGCCGCCCGGAGGAGGTCGGAAGACGATGAGCCCTCCCTCCCCGAAAGCCCCGTTCCTCGAACTCATCCCCACCGCCGGCGAGATCCGCCGGGGCGACACCACGGACGTGTATTTCCGCCGGACGATGGAGGTGCTGCGCGCCGCCGGCAAGGACAGGGTGCGCGTGGCGGCGGAGGGTTTCGTCAAGGGCTTCCCCGCGGGGTACCCGTTCGCGATCCTTTCGGGGATGGACGAGATGCTCTCGCTCCTCTCCGGGCTCGAGGTCGACGTCGACGCGATGGAGGAGGGGCGGCTGTTCCTCACGGAAGAGCCGGTCTTCACCGTCGAGGGGCCGTACGGCGCCTTCTGCGAGATGGAGACGGCGATGCTGGGGATGCTCTGCCAGGCGACCGGGATCGCCACCGCCTCCGCGCGGCTGAAGCACGCCGCGGGGGCGAAGGCGCTGCTCAGCTTCGGCGCGCGGCGGATGCATCCGGCGCTTTCCACGATGATCGACCGGAGCGCGTTCGTCGGCGGGGCCGACAGCGTCTCCGTGCTGCGGAGCGCGGAGTTCCTCGGGGATCCCCCCCAGGGGACGATGCCGCACGCCCTCGTGCTCGTCTTCGGCGACACGGTGGAGGCGATGCGCGCCTTCGACGCGACGATCGATCCGGAAGTGCCCCGCGTCTGCCTGATCGACACGCTGCAGGACGAGAAGTTCGAGGCGCTGCGGGTCGCGGAGGCGCTGGAGGGGAAGCTCTCCGCCGTGCGGCTCGACACGCCGGCGTCGCGCAAGGGGAGCTTCCGGAAAATCCTCGAGGAGGTCCGGTGGGAGCTCGACCTGCGCGGATTCGGGTCCGTCCGGCTGTACGCCTCCGGCGGACTCGGCGAGGCGGACGTCCGCGCGTTGAGCGACGTCGCGGACGGGTTCGGAGTGGGCACGGCCATCAGCAACGCGCCGACGGTCGATTTCGCGCTGGACATCGTCGAAGTGGAGGGAACACCGCTCGCCAAGCGGGGGAAGCGGTCCGGGCGAAAGCAGGCGCGCGTCTGCCCCTTCTGCGGGAAACGGGACGTCCTTCCGGCGGAGGCGCCGGCGAAGAGCTGCTGCGGCGGCCCGATGGAACCGCTGCTGCTCCCGGCGATCCGGGCGGGGCGGGCGGTCCGGGAGCCCTTCCCTCCGCGGGAGATCCGGGAGCGGGTGCTGCGGCAGGTCGCGCGGTTCCATGCGCCGACGGAGGGGAAATGAGCGAAACGTTCCGCACGATGGCCTGGGAGGGGGACGCCCTCCTGCTCCTGGACCAGCGGGTCCTGCCGACCGTGGAGTCGATGCGGCGGTGCACCGATCCCGCCGGCGTGGCGGACGCCATCCGGACCATGGTGGTCCGCGGGGCGCCGGCGATCGGAGTGGCGGCGGCATTCGGCCTGGTGCTGTCCGTCCATGCCGCCCGGAAGAAGGGGCGCCCCTGGCGCAGGTCCTTCGACGAGGCGGCGGTCCTTTTGGCGGGCGCGCGACCCACGGCGGTGAACCTGTTCTGGGCCATCGAGCGGATGCGGAAGGCGGCCTCCGCCCTCCCCGACGATGCGGAAAGCGCCTTCGCGTCGCTCGAGCGGGAGGCGGTCGACATCCTCGAGGAGGACGTGGCCGCTAACCGGGCGATGGGCGCGCACGGCGCGAGGCTGCTGCCGTCGAAGGGGTGCGTGCTGACCCACTGCAACGCCGGGGCGCTGGCCACGGCGGGGTACGGCACGGCGCTGGGCGTGATCCGCGCCGCGATCGCGGCGGGGAAGGGGATCCGCGTGTTCGTGGACGAGACACGCCCGTTCCTGCAGGGGGCGCGGCTGACGGCCTGGGAGCTGATGAAGGACGGCATCCCCTGCACGCTGATCACGGACAACATGTCGGCGACGCTCTTCCGCGCGGGGAAGATCGACGCGGTCGTCGTGGGGGCGGACCGGATCGCGGCGAACGGGGACGTCGCCAACAAGGTGGGGACGTACGGCGTCGCCGTCCTTTGCAGGGAGCACAAGGTGCCGTTCTACGTGGCCGCGCCGCTGTCGACGATCGACCCGAAGATCCGGACCGGCGCCGAAATCCCGATCGAGGAGCGCGACCCGTCCGAGGTGACGCACGTGATGGGGAAGCGGGTCGCGCCCGTGGGCGTCGACGTGTACAACCCGGCGTTCGACGTGACACCGGCCCGGTACGTGACCGCCATCGTCACCGAGAAAGGGGTCCTGGCGAAGCCGTTCTCCGCCTCCATCCGGAAGCTGTTCCGTTGAGCGGCGGGTCCGGCGATACCGTCCTCCTCGACCGCCTGCGGGAGATCGGGGTGCGGGACACCGCGCGGGTGCTTTCCTGGCTCCTGGAATTTCTCCGGCGCCACCCGACGGAACCCGACGGACTGGAGCTGCTGTTCCTCACCGCCGCCGGCTCGCCCGATCCGGACCTTTTCTTCCTCAACCTCTCCCGCTGGTCCGATTCCCTCCGCCCCGATCCCCTGAGGGACTGCTTCCGCAACGAAAGGCTCCTGCCGATGATCGGGGGGCTTCTGGGGGGATCGGAGTTCCTCCCGGAGCAGGTGGCGCGCCGCCCCGAGATCTTCGAGACGCTCTTCGAAAAGGAGGGCGTGCTGTCGCGCCCCGCCGCCGGGGAGCTCCGCCGGGAGGCGCTCGAGGAGGCGGACCGGTGCGCCACGGAAGAGGAGATGAAGCGGGCGCTGCGCCGCATGAAGCACCGGGAGATGACCCGGATCGCCGCGCGGGACCTGGCGGGGATCTCCCCGCTGCCCGAGGTGACGCAGGAGCTGTCGGCGCTGGCCGAGGCGGCGCTCGAAGGGGCGGTCCGCTTCGCGCGGAGGGCGGTTTCCACGAAGGCGGGGGAGCCGACGGCGGTCTTCCCGGACGGGAAGCGCCTTCCCTGCCGGTTCGTCGTGCTGGGGATGGGGAAGCTGGGGGGGCGGGA
>JBFLWB010000104.1 GCA_040758155.1 Thermodesulfobacteriota bacterium | reverse complement strand
TTTCGGAGACGACCCCGGCGCGGCGAACCTCGTCAAGCTTTGCGGCAACTTCATGATCCTGTCCGCCGTCGAGGCGATGTCCGAGGCGTTCGCCCTGGCCGAGAAGAACGGCGTCGACCGCGCGGCGGTGGCCTCCTTCTTCGGCGAGACGCTGTTTAGCTGCCCGATCTACCAGAATTACGGCCGAATCGTCGCCAACCGGGCTTACGAGCCGGCAGGTTTCCAGCTCGCGCTGGGGATGAAAGATGTCAAACTGGTGAAGGGCGCCGCCGACTCGGCGAGAGTGCCGATGGCGCTGGCCGAGCTGCTCCACGAACGGTTGACCGATTCCATCGCGAAAGGCCGCAGCGGGATGGACTGGACGGCGATCGAATTGCTCGTCGCTGAACGCGCGGGACTGCGTTAATAAAGGAGAGTCCATGAAGATCGTCATCCTCGACGGATACACCGAAAACCCCGGCGACCTCTCCTGGAGCGGCTTCGAGGCGCTCGGCCCGCTCACCGTCTACGACCGGACGCCCGCCGACAAGATCGTGGAGCGGATTGGTTCGGCCGAGGCGGTGATCGTCAACAAGACGCCGCTGAACAGGGCAACTATCGAGGCGTGCCCCTCCATCCGCTACGTCGGCGTGCTCGCGACCGGCTACAACGTCGTCGACGTCGCCGCCTGCGCGGAGCGGGGGATCGTGGTCTCCAACATCCCCACCTACGGGACCGCCGCCGTGGCCCAGATGGCCATCGCCCTTCTCCTGGAGCTCTGCAACCACGTCGGGGCGCACTCCGATTCGGTGTTCGCGGGCGAGTGGCAGCGCAGCCCGGACTGGTGCTACTGGAAATTCCCGCTGGTCGAGCTCGCGGGGAAGACCATGGGGATCATCGGGTTCGGCCGCATCGGGCAGGCGACCGGCAGGATCGCCCAGGCGCTGGGGATGAAGATCCTCGCGCACGACGCGCACAAGGTCCCGGGGCTCGAGAGCGAGAGCTGCCGCTACGTCGACCTGGAAACCCTGTTCGCATCCTCGGACGTGATCTCGCTGCACTGCCCGCTCTTCCCCTCCACCGAGGGGATCGTCAACAGGGCGAACATCGCCAAGATGAAGGACGGCGTGCTCATCATCAACACCTCCCGCGGCCCGCTCGTCGTGGAGCAGGATCTCTTCGAAGGGCTCGAAAGCGGCAAGATCGGGGGGGCGGGGATCGATGTCGTGTCGAAGGAGCCCATCCAGCCGGACAACCCGCTGCTCAAGGCGAAGCGCTGCATCATCACGCCGCACATCGCCTGGGCGCCCAGGGAATCGCGCCAGCGGCTGATGGACATCGCGGTGGAGAACCTCGCCCGCTTCATCGCGGGGACGCCGGTCAACGTCGTAAAGGGCTGACGGCGGCCATTGACCCCGGCGACAGGCAGGAGTATGTTGGTAGTATGAAAGTAAAGACCTCCATCACACTTGCGGAAGATCTGCTGAAGGTGATCGATGAGCAGGCCGGGTCCCACAAGAGCCGGTCCGATTTCATCGAGAAGGCCTTGAGGGCTTATATCGATCAGATGAAACGAGATCGGCAAAACGCGAAGGATCTGGAAATCATCAATCGGGAAGCGGATCGTCTGAATCAGGAGGCGAAGGATGTGTTGAGCTACCAGGTGCTCCCGTGAACCGGGGGGGGCTGTATCGCGTTCCCAGCCCCAGCGCAAAAGATCCGAAGAAATCCCGGGTATTTGTTGTCGTCAGCCGTCAGATACTCCTCGACTCGCGATTTTCCACGGTGATCTGTGCGCCCGTATACTCCGTTCATGACGGTTTATCGACTCAGGTGGCGATCGGAACCGAATCCGGTTTGAAGCATGACAGCAGTGTCCATTGCGACGAGCTGGTAAGCTTGCCGAAATCCGCGCTGACGAACTATGTCGGCGCCCTTCCAATCAAGAAAACGCGAGAGCTTGATAAAGCTCTTCGTATTGCTTTGGATATTCCCGAATCGGATTGATGCTCATTCCATCTTCGACTTATCCTGAAATTAAACAGGCGAGAAGGAGCCGCCGCGATGAACGGATCCCGATGGACCAAACAGTCTCTCCTCGAGATGTCGGGTAGCTACTGGGAGACCTGCGCCCTGCACACGGCCGTGAAACTCGAGATATTCACGGCGATCGGCCGGGAAAAGATGGACGCCTCCGCCCTGGCGATGAAGATCGGGGGAAGCGGCTACGGCGTCGAAACGCTGCTGAACGCCCTGTGCGGCATGGACCTTCTCACGAAGGAGAAAGGGTTCTATGCCAACACGGAGTTCTCCCGGAAATACCTGGTGAAGGATTCGCCGGATTACACGGGGTTCATCATCCTGCACCACCATCACCTGATGGATTCCTGGAACCGGATGAGCGAGTCGGTCATGAGCGGCGAGCCCAACCGCCGGAGGCCGGCGACCGTTTCGGAAACGGAACGGGAAAGCTTCCTCATGGGGATGTTCAACATCGCCATGGAGCTTGCCCCTCATTACGCCAAAGAGATCGATCTTTCGGGCCGAAGGAGATTCCTCGATTTCGGGGGAGGGCCGGGGACCTACGCCATCCATTTCTGCATGGAGAACCCGGGGATGACGGCGACGGTGTTCGATCTCCCCGAGACGCGTCCCTTCGCGGAAAAGACCGTCGCGCGATTCGGCCTGGCGGACAGGATCGACTTCAGGGCAGGCAGCTATACCGACGATACGGTGAACCTCGAAAAGGACTACGACGTGGTATGGATTTCCCACAACCTCCACGGCGAAGGTCCGGAAGGCGCGGAAAAGATCGTGGCCCACGCGGCGTCGGTCCTGAAACCGGGAGGTCTGGTGTTCATCCACGAGTTCATCCTGAACAATGAAAAGACCGGCCCGCTGTTTCCCGCCCTGTTCTCCATCAACATGCTTCTCGGGACACCCGGCGGCAGGGCCTATTCCGAACGGGAGCTGACGGCCTTCCTCGAGAAAAACGGGCTCGTCGACGTGAAGCGGCTGGACGTGAAGGCGGCGGTGACGACGGGGATCGTGTGCGGGAGGGTGAAGGGGTAAACGGGAGCGGCTGCCGGTTTCAACTCCATGGTCCTCCGTTTCTCTCCGTGATACTATCGACCGGGTCTAAATATCACCCCGATATCCAGGACGTGGACATTCGGGCAGCCGGCAGACGTATGCAGAGGACAATTTCCGTCGCAACCGCCATCCTCCTGATGGCGGGCATTTACGCCACAAGCCTCTATAATTACTTGCTTTTCCATAGCGTTGCCGAAGCGTTTTCGGTGGTCATCGCCAGCGGGATCTTCATGGTGGCCTGGAACACGCGGCGGTTCGCCTCCGGCCATTTCCTGCTGTTCCTCGGGATCGCCTACCTTTTCGTCGGGTTCCTGGATTTCGTCCACACGCTTGCCTATACCGGCATGAACGTTTTCCCCGGCATCGGGCCCAACCCCCCGACCCAGCTCTGGATCGCCGCCCGCTACATGGAAAGCCTCACGCTGCTGGCCGCGCCGTTGATGCTGCGCCGGGGGATCCGGCCCGCTTATTATTTCCTGTTCTACGCGGCGGCTTCGGCGCTTGCGATCCTGTCCATCTTCGTCTGGCGCGTTTTCCCGGACTGCTTCATACCGGGCGCAGGGCTCACGCGGTTCAAGATCGTCAGCGAATACGTGATCGTCGGGATCCTCGCAGCCGCGGGCGCCTTCATGTGGCATCGCCGGGAGCATTTCGAGAAGGGATTGCTGGCATGGACCTTGTCGTCCATCGCGGTGACGATCCTGTCCGAGCTCGCCTTCACCGCGTACGCCAGCGTCTACGGCTTCGCCAACCTGCTCGGGCACATCCTCAAGATCCTGTCGTTCTACCTGATCTACAAGGCCGTCATCGAGACGGGGCTCGCCAGGCCTTACGACCTGCTGTTCAGGGACCTGCACCGGCAGCGCGAGCGCTTCCGGGTGACCCTGACCAGCATCGGAGATGCCGTGATCGCGACGGACGCGGAAGGAGGCGTCACGTTCCTCAATCCCGCGGCGGAGTCGCTGACCGGCTGGACGAGCGGGGAGGCGGCGGGCCGGGCCGTTCCGGAGGTTTTCCGCATAGTCGACGGGCGGACCGGGGAGCCGATGGAGGATCCGTTAACCCGGGTGCTGCGCGAGCGGCGGCCGGTGGCGCTATCCGGACGCGCTGCATTGATCACCAGGGAAGGGCGATCGGTGCCGATCGACAAACGCGCAGCGCCGATCCTGGACGGCGAGGGGAACGTCGCCGGGGCCGTCCTCGTATTTCACGACGTCACCGAGAAGCGGCGCGCGGAAGAGGCGCTGAAGGTCTCGCTGGCCGAAAAGGAGGTGCTCCTCAAGGAGATTCACCACAGGGTGAAGAACAACCTGCAGATGGTCTCGAGCCTGCTGAACCTGCAGGCCCAACAGGCCAAGGACCCTTCGGTGGGGGATATTTTCCAGGAAGTGATACAGCGCATCCAATCCATGGCCATGGTCCACGAGACGCTCTACCAGGCGCCGGACCTGGCGCACGTGGAGTTCGCCGGCTATGCCCGGACTCTGCTGGAGCTCCTGTGGCGGACGCAGGGGCCGAAGGGTGGAGGGATCCGGATCGACACGGACCTGAAGCCGGTGCATCTGCAGGTGAAAGAGGCGGTGCCGTGCGGGCTGATCCTGAACGAGCTGTTCAGCAACGCGATGAAGCATGCCTTCCGCGGGCGGAGCGCCGGCGCCGTGAGCGTTTCGCTCCGGGAAGACGCGGATGGGACGGTATCCTTGTGCGTGCGCGACGACGGCGCGGGGCTGCCGCCGGGGACGGACTGGGAAAACTCCAACTCTCTCGGCCTGCGCCTCGTGAAGCTTCTGACCCGCCAGCTTCGCGCCGAGGTCGAGTTCCGAAGCGGCGAAGGCGAAGGGACCCTGTGTACGATACGGTTTAAAAAGCGGAAAGGCGCCGTGCACGGAGCGGCATGACCGCGCAACGGCGCCGTTTCCTTAACGTCCCTGCAACTTTGCCGTCCAGCTTCCGGTCACCTTCGGGAAATTGAGGAAGTCGTCCCCCTTCGTATTCCACTTGCCGTTCGTCAGGTTCTTGCCGTCAGCCGAGAGGGTGGCCGTGAACGAGTTGCCGCCCGTCTCGCAGGTGAAGCTCTTCTGGTCCGGCTTGCACGGGAAAGGCCCCCCGATCCCCTGGCTGAACTTGGGACCCTGGATGTTTATGTCGCATGCGACTTCTTCGTTTTCGATCTTGATGTCGACGACGCCCGTCCACTTGGCCCCCTTGTCGTCCTTCCCGACGAACTCCCATTTTCCCAGCATCGGGCATTTCTGCAGGGAGGCGAGATCTTCCTTCGTCTTGGATGGCGGCCCGAAATCCGCCGTCCCGCCTGCGGAAGCGCTGACTTCCGCGCTGCCGGAGGCCGAAAAACCGTTCCAGATCCACTTTCCCCCTTCCTTCTTCATGCGGACGGAGGCGTACGAGTCGGGAGCGCCCGCATGCGGGTACGCGACGTCCAGCGTCGCCTCGTCCCCTTTGGAATATCCGTCGAGGATCTTCTGCCCCTTGGGATCTCCGAGGTAGAAAGCGATCCCTTCTGCGGCCTTTTTATCCTTCATGCACTCCTTCATCTCGTTTTCATCCGTCGTCATCAGTCGGCAGATCCGCTTATGATCCTTTTTCCCTGCCGCGTCGAGCAGCTCCTTGTACGCCTTGCCCGGTTCCCCTCCCCCTTTGGGAAGCCGCGTGCCGCCGTCGTAGGGGTCCTTGAATTCATGCTTCGTGGTGACCTTCATGGATGCGGTGTCCGCGGCGATCGCGGCGGCGCCGAGGCTCAAGGAAAAGGCAAACGCGGCAAACATCGCTGCGCCGATGAAACGTCCCGTGGCATGCCGTACACTGCGCATTCCCGCACCTCCGAAAGTTGGATCGATATGGTTGCCGGCTTTCAGCCCTTGAACTTTTTCCCCACGCTCCAGGCGTCGGCCACGCGCTCCCCGATCCTCCAGTACCCCTTGTCGGGGAAGGTGAAGATGAGCGGCGCGATGCGCTGCCAGTCGAGGTCGCCGTCCTTGAGCGCCGATTCGTCCACGTGGACGCTCACCACCTCGCCGAAGAAAACCACGTCCATCTTGAGCTCCACAGTCCTGACCAGCCGGCATTCGGCGGTCAGGCGGCACGCCTCGATCATCGGCGCGTTTTCGAGCTCGCCGGAGAACGTCTCGAAGACCTTGCTCTTGTCCACCTTCTTGCCGGAGTGGATGCCGCACCAGTCCGTCGCCTCGACGAGATCGGGCCCGGGCAGGTTGATGCTGAAGGTTCCGTTGACCCGGATCCCCGCGGTGGTGTAATGGTCGGGACTGACGCTGATGGCGACGATCGGCGGCTGGTAGTTGGCGAGGCCGGCGAAGGCCACGGTCATGAAATTCGGCGCGCCGTCCACCGCGGCGCCCACCAGCACGGTGGGCATGGGGAGCACGAAGGGACCGGGGGCGATTCTGACTTTCTTCATGGGGCACCTCGGTTCAATAGATTCGATGGTGAGTATTGATCGGTCAGGACGCGCGCGTCGGCTCGCCAGTCCCGCTTTGTGGAAAACAGCGACAGCACCCAATCCGTGTCGACGTCGAACCGCTTCAATCGGTCGTCGAGCGCATGGGCGTTCTTTTTCACCAGGTCCATGGACGGAAGGCCGTCCGGCTTCACGAGGATCACCCTGCTGAGGTATCTCAGATTGTAGAATTCCCCGAAAACGGATTGATATGTCGCCGATTCGTGATCGTAAAGGCGGCTGGTGGACCAGGTGTTCGCCGCAAGGACCCCGCCTGGCATCAGGATTTTCCTTACCTCTTCCAGGAATTCCTTGGTGAGCAGATGCTCCGGGATGTATTCATGGTCGAAGGCGTCCAGCAATATCAGGTCGTATCTGTATCCGTTCTTGAAGGCGCGCTTGACGAAAACCCTGCCGTCTTCCTCGAAGACGAGGATATTTTTCCCCGGCCTGAAATCGAAATATTTTTTCGCGACGGATATGACGGCCGGATCGATTTCCACCGCGTGGATCTCCGCGGCGGGAAACAGCGAAGACAGCTTCGTCGGCAGCGTCCCGCCTCCCACTCCGATCATCAGGATCTTCCGGGGATCCGGGCGAAGATACAAGGCGCCCAGCATCATTTTCGTGTAATTGATCACCAGGTGGTCGGGATTTTTCAGCGAGACGCACGTCTGGCGCGCTGAAAACAGACGGGTGAATCGCATGCACCGCGTTCCTTCCTCTTCATAAACGGTGATGTCGCGGTACAGGGACCTCTCCTTGTGGAGGATGGTTTCCGCGCCTGCGGTCCCGGGGATCCCGAACACTATTATCAAACCAAGCGTCAGCACCGCGGCTTCCTGAACCATCCTCCTGCCGTACGCGATCGCGACAATGCATATCGCCGAAGATATTCCGATCAGCAGCCACAGGATGCTGTCGATCTCCAGGTAAAGCACAAGGTAAAACGAAGTCAGGATGGTTCCCGCGGCGCTGCCGAAGGTCGAAACGAAGAAAAGCAGCCCGGCATAATGCCCGCTATGCTGATGTTCCCTGACCAGCAGCCGCACCGCATAAGGGGATACCATTCCCGAGATGGCCGTCGGCAGGAAGAACAGAAGGGTGGTGGAGACCACGGAGCCGTATCTCGGGTCCTGGATCAGGGAGAAAATACCGTCCAGGGCGGACTCTTTCATGATCACGATCGGAGTCGCGGTCAATGCCGCGGACAACAGGAACAGGGAAAGTTTCCTTAAAGACGGCTCCCGGATCGACAAGCGGCCCCCGACCAGATATCCCGTCGAGAGGGCGATCATGAAAACCGTGATGATGCCGCCCCAGACATAGATGCTGCTGCCGAAATTCGGCGCAAGGATCCTGCCGCTCAACAGTTCGAGGCTCATGACGTAAAAGCCGGACCATCCTGCGATCAGATAAATCAGGAATTTGCCCAAGCCGGGTCCCCGTTGGTCGGCATCCAATGCAGACTAAACAATTGATCCGGGTTTCACAAGGCGGGACCGGCGAGCTGGACAAGAAAACGGCCCCCGCCGGCGGTCGGCCGACGGGGGCGGTAGACGGTTGCGACGGCCGTGACGGCCGCGGAAGCGGCGTTTACGGAACGATCCCGATCATCGGGATGTCCACGAAGTCGTCCGACGCACGCACGTCGACCAGGCGGGGGATGCCTACGGCGAAGGCGGTCCCGCCGTTCCGCCACGCCAACGCTTCCAGGCCGTACAGGCCGAAGACACCTCCCGGCACCGTGAACGAAGGATAGGCGTTGATGCCCAGCGCCGTCTGCGCCGCGGAGAGCGGCTTGGCGTCCACGATGATGCCGCCATGGCCGATGAAGACGATGCCGTTGTCGAGCCCCGAGATCGGGACGATCAGGTTGCCGGCGACGATGCGCCCGCCCGGCGGATCGCTGACCGCCAGCGTGAAGTCCGCGGCGGGACCGGCGGGGGAGATGGCCTGGTATGCGCTGCGCTCATGCTGGAGCGCATCCGCCGCGACCCGGAAGCCGCCCGCTCCTTCTACCGGGGTTACCTGCGTCAACGCGATGGAAGCGGCGTCGTAGTTTCCCCGCCAAAGGTCCTCCGAAGAGAGCGGGAATGCGTCGATCCGCCCGGTGAGCGGGTTGACGTGGCGGAAGCGGACGACGTACGGTTTTTCGCCCGCGCCGGGCAGCGTCTGGTGGAACTGCGCCCAGGCGCCCGTCGGCGACACGGAGATCGACGGGTTGTAATCGGCGACCGCGGCTTTGCGCGGCTGCATGTCGATCTGCGGCATGACCGTGGGGGCGAAGACGCCGGTACCGTTCGGCCGGGTGTCGCGGGCGACCGGCACGTTCTTCACGATCACCGTGTTGTACCCATGCCCCCGAAGGACGACATCGCAGGTCGTCGACGTGCTACCGGGCGGCACGCGGACGGGGTAGAGGACGAAATTGCCGGTGTTGTCGATGAAGGTCGCCCGCCGGATGACGTAATACGAGTTGTCCGTCCCGTTGAGCGTTTCCGCCTTCACGACGAAGAAGGCGGCGTTGTCGGCGGCGGATGGCGCGTCGATCGTCCCCCGGATCGCCCCCACGCTCGCAAGGTCGAAGTACTGCAGGCGCGGTTTAAGGAGATATTCCGTGCTCCCCGCGCGCCGGAACGAAACGACGTCGTCGCCCACGTTGAAATCGATCACCAGCCGAAGCGCCTTGCCCTCTTCCACCGAAAACGTCCCGGCAAGCTTGATCCCCTGGGCCGCGTTCGGGACGCGCAGGGGAAACGCCGTTCCTCCCGCGACGACCTCGTTGTTGTAAGTCAGCCCCAGCGCCGCGGCCGAGGGAGCCAACGGATCTTCCGTGGGTGTCAGGAACAGCAGAATCTGCCGGTAGACGCCGGCGGGCAGCGCTTCGTTGAGCAGATCCTGGGAGATGTTGCCGCCCCGCAGCTCCAGGAGGTCGATGGTCTTGGGCGTGGGAAGGTTGACCCGCACCCAGCCGCTGGTGGCAAGGTTGTCGTACGGCGCGGTGTCGAGCAGGTGGAACCAGACCGAGCGGACCGTGATGAAGACGTTGTCATACTCGGACCCGGGCGCGTCGGTCAGCGCCAGGGTGACGGTGCCCGAAGGGGTGGCGGATCCTCCGCCTCCCCCGCAGCCGGCAAGCAGAAGCGGTAAAGCGATAATGGATGCCAGGAGCAAATACGTGATTTTCCGCATGATCGCCCTCCGATAGAAGAGTCGCATCATCAATACGGAAGGTGAAACCCGGATGTTCAAAAAAAGTTTCCGCCAAAGAAAAAGCCGCCGGGAAAAGCGCCCCGGCGGCCATCATCTCGCCCGGTTTTGCGCCGGGTCTATCCTTCGAGCTTACGCAAGGTCGAAGCGATCCAGGTTCATCACCTTCGTCCAGGCCGAGACGAAGTCCTGGACGAACTTCGCCTGCGCGTCCGAGCTTCCATAGACTTCCGCCAGCGCCCGGAGCTGGGAGTTCGACCCGAAGACGAGATCGACGCGCGTTCCGGTCCACTTGAGCTCGCCCGTTTTCCGGTCGCGCCCCTCGAACACGTCCTTGGCGTCGGATACCGGCTTCCATTCCGTGTCCATGTCGAGCAGGTTCACGAAGAAGTCGTTGGTCAGCGTCCCCGGCCGCTTGGTGAAGACCCCGCGCGGGGACTGCCCGAAGTTGGCGTCCAGGGCGCGCATGCCGCCGACGAGCACCGTCATTTCGGGCGCGGTCAGCGTCAGCAGTTGCGCCTTGTCGACCAGCAGAGCCTCGTCCGATACGGTGTACTTTCGCTTGAGGTAATTGCGGAAGCCGTCGGCGATCGGCTCGAGCACGCCGAAGGAATCCACGTCGGTCTGCTCCTGCGAGGCGTCCATGCGTCCCGGCGTGAAGGGGACCTTTACGCGATGGCCGGCCTTCTTCGCGGCCTGCTCGACGCCTGCGCAGCCCGCCAGAACGATCAGGTCTGCCAGCGAGACCTTCTTGCCGTCGGCGGCTGCGCCGTTGAACCCGTCCTGTATCCCTTCGAGGGTCTTGATCACTTTCGCCAGATCGGCCGGCTGGTTGACTTCCCAATCTTTCTGGGGCGCGAGCCGGATGCGCGCGCCGTTCGCGCCGCCGCGCTTGTCGGAGCCGCGGAAGGTGGACGCCGCCGCCCAGGCGGCCGACACCAGCCGGGAAACGGGCAGCTTCGAAGCGAGGATCTTCCGCTTGAGGGAGGCGATGTCCTTCGCGTCGATCAGCTTGTGATCGACCGCGGGGATGGGATCCTGCCAGATGAGCGCTTCGGCGGGAACCTCAGGGCCGAGATAGCGCGCGCGCGGCCCCATGTCGCGGTGCGTCAGCTTGAACCACGCCCGGGCGAACGCGTCTGCGAACCGGTCCGGATTCTCGTAGAAGCGCCGGGAGATCTTTTCGTAGACGGGGTCCATCCGCAGGGAGAGGTCCGTGGTCAGCATGGTCGGATCGTGACGCCTGGACGGGTCGTGGGCATCCGGGATCGTGCCGGCGCCCGCGCCGCCCTTCGCCTTCCACTGGTGCGCCCCGGCCGGGCTCTTCGTCAGCTCCCATTCGTATTCGAACAGGATCCGGAAGAAGTTGTTGCTCCACTGCGTGGGCGTGTTGGTCCAGGTGACCTCCAGGCCGCTGGTGATCGTGTCTCCCCCTTTGCCGGCGCCGAAGCTGCACTTCCAGCCCAGCCCCTGCTCCTCGAGGCCGGCCGCTTCGGGCTCCGGGCCCACATGGGAGGCGGGGCCGGCGCCGTGGGTTTTTCCGAAGGTGTGGCCGCCGGCGATCAGCGCGACGGTCTCCTCGTCGTTCATCGCCATGCGGCCGAACGTGTCGCGGATATCCTTGACCGCCGCGACCGGATCCGGGTTGCCGTTCGGGCCTTCCGGATTGACGTAGATCAGCCCCATCTGCACGGCCGCCAGCGGATTTTCCAGGTCCCGTTCGCCGGAGTAGCGTTTGTCCTCCAGCCAGCCGGTCTCGGAGCCCCAGTAAACGTCCTCTTCCGGCTCCCAGACATCCTCCCGCCCGCCGCCGAAGCCGAACGTCTTGAACCCCATCGATTCGAGGGCGACGTTTCCCGCTAAGATCATGAGGTCGGCCCAGGAGATTTTCCGGCCGTATTTCTGCTTGATCGGCCAAAGCAACCGGCGCGCCTTGTCGAGGTTCGCGTTGTCGGGCCAACTGTTGATGGGCGCGAAGCGCTGCTGTCCCGCTCCGGCGCCGCCGCGGCCGTCGCCGGTGCGGTAGGTCCCGGCGCTGTGCCACGCCATCCGGATGAGCAACGGTCCGTAGTGCCCGAAGTCCGCCGGCCACCAGTCCTGCGATTCGGTCATCATCGCCTGGAGGTCCTTCTTCACGGCGCCCAGGTCGAGACTCTTGAACTCTTCGGCATAGTTGAAGCCCTTGCCCATGGGATCGGTCAGGGGAGAGTTCTGGTGCAGGACCTTCAGGTTGAGCTGATCGGGCCACCACTCCCGGTTCGACTTGCCGCTGCCGGCAGGATGTACGAACGGGGCCTTGCTTTCAGGTGCCATGTGTCTTCTCCTTTCTCCTACGCTTTCTTTCGTTTCCGGCAATCTTCGCAGACTCCTTCGACCTGCACGGTCGTCCGCAGCACCTGGAACCCGGACACCTTGCCGGCCGGAGGATCCAGGCGGTCGAACTTCTCCGAGGAAAAATCCTTAATCTTCCTGCACCGGACGCAGACCAGGTGGTGATGCCTCGCGGTGTTCGGGTCGTACCTTTTCGAGTTCCCGACGGACAGGACCGATCCGATGATCCCCTTTTCCTCCATCATGGAAAGGGTCCGGTAGACCGTATCCCGAGAGATATGCGGATGCTCCCTGGAAACCTGCCGGTAGACGGCATCGGCGTCGGGATGGT
Source organism: Thermodesulfobacteriota bacterium (assembly GCA_040758155.1). Classification (NCBI taxonomy): domain Bacteria; kingdom Pseudomonadati; phylum Thermodesulfobacteriota; species Thermodesulfobacteriota bacterium. Next base: position 7,697 of record JBFLWB010000104.1, on the reverse strand, counting down.
TCCCGGAGTTCTCCACGGCCCGGAGAATCGATACCCTCTGCGGCGTGATCCTCGCCCCGTGTTCGCGAAGGATCCGCTCCGCGTCGCATTTGCCGCCCTGTTTCTCGGACATAAATATCATATAGGAATAATTCTTATCTTAAGTCAAGTCCTAACGGCAGAATACGCGTCGGAATCATTTCGATGCGGATGTGGGGTCAACCGTTTCCCTCGTAAGCCCTATTGAGGGCGGCGATGTCGTATCCCCCCGTGGGAGTCGGGGCCTCGTGGATCGTCGTCCTCTCATGTTGTCGACAGGCGGGAGAATGACGTGATACATATCCTTCTGAGGCTCACCGGCGGTAGGAGTTCGCATGCGCCTGCTGAATTACGAGATCGGCGAGAAGCTTGCGGAAGCTCCGCATTCCGCGGGCTCCAGCTCGGCGAACAGGGCGATTTCGAGCAGGCGTTCCTTTACGAGGACCTTGCCCGCGACCTGTCGGCGAAATATCCGGACACCTTCGGCGCCCCCCGCGGGATGAACGGGATCGACTGGTGCAACATGCATTCGAGGAGCCATCCCGCGCAGATCGTCGATTACTGCCTCAAGTCCATCCGCAGCGGAAAGGACTCCGGCGACCTGTGCAACGCCGGCCTTTCGTACGGCCCGCTTATGTGGAACCTCCAGGTCCAGGGAGCCGACCTGCAGGCGATCGAGGAGGCCGCGAAGGAGTGTCTCCAGTTCTCCCACCGCCACAACCTGTCCTTTTCCGTGGGTCTTGCCGAAGCGATGCAGGCGGGATGGATCGCTCCGATGAAAAGGGGCTATTCACCCGTGCCCATGGAAGAAAAACTCAAGGCATGGGAGCGGGACAGCCACGTCGCTTCGGTGGGGAGCTATTTCGTCCACATGGCCTTGTCCCACTACTATTTCGGCGAGCACGGACAGGCCAGGGATTGCCTGAACAGCGTGCGGAAATACCTGACGGGGCTTGCCGACAACGTCCTGAAAAGGCAGTGGCATGTCTTCCTCGTCCTGAACGCCCTCAAGCTGTTCGAGCGAAGGGCGGGCCACGGCAGCAGGGAAGAGCTGCTGGCGGAAATCGAGCCGCTCATCCGGAAGATCGAGACCTGGGCGTCTCCGGGGCCCTTGCTCAAGCCCTACCTGGCCTTCATTCATGCCGAGCGGGAAAGGGTGCTCGGCGGATTCCGGGAGGCCCGCAGCCTTTACCTCGACGCCGTCCATGCCGCGCACGAACAGAATTACACCCTGCTGGAGGGACATCTGCACCAGTGCCTGGGAGAGCTGCTCCTGGGCGCCGGCCGGTGCGGCGAACGCATCCATTTCGCCGAGGCGGCGCGGCTGTACAGGAAATGCCGCGCGGAGCGAAAGGAATACCTCCTGCACGAAAAGTACGCGGAGTGCTTCGTGGAAGAGCCGGAAGCTTCCGCCGTGGAGGGGATGGAGATCCCGGCGTTCCGGACGCTGCCCAACCTCGATGTCGATTACCTGATGAAATCGTCCATGGCCATTTCCGTCGAGATCGAACAGGAATCGCTGCTGCGCAAGGCCATGGACGTGGTCCTGGAGTGTTCGGGCGCCCAGCACGGGTATCTGCTGATCGAGGAAGACGGCAACCTGACGATCCGCGCCGAAAGCCATATCGCGGAAAAGCAGTCCTGCCGCGCCTTGGGGAAGACGCTGGAGGAGGCGCCGGACATCTGCAGGGCGACCGCCCGCCACGTTTATCGCACCGGGGAGCGGGTCGTATTCGACGATGCGCGCAAGCAGTGCGCGTTGAGAAGCGGCTGCGATTGCCGATGCCCCCACCCGGGCTCCCTGTTGTGTCTTCCCGTCATCAAGCAATCGAAGAAGATCGGCATCCTGTTCCTCGAGAATCGCCTGACCGATTCCGTTTTCACGGAAGAAAAAATCCGGATGACCCGGTTCCTCGCGTCCCAGGCGGCGATCTCCCTGGAGAATGCCAGGCTGGTCGACGAGATGAAGAAGGCCGAGGAGCTGATCCGGAAGTCGCTCAGGGAAAAGGAAGTGCTGCTCAAGGAAATCCATCACCGCGTGAAAAACAATCTCCAGATCATCCAGAGCATGCTCAGCCTGCAGTTGCCCTACATCAGGGACGCGCAGGCCGTCGGACTGTTCAAGGAGAGCCAGAACCGCATCTACACGATGGCGCTGATCCACGAAAAGCTGTATCGGTCCGAGTCGCTGGCCAATATCGACTTCAAGGAATACGTGGGCAGCCTGGTCGACAACCTGTTCCTGTCGTACGGCGCCGGCGGGCGGGCCATCCGGGCGGCCATCGACGTCGAAAACGTATCTCTGGAGATCAACAAGATCATTCCCTGCGCCCTCATCATCAACGAGCTCGTTTCCAATTCGCTGAAACACGCCTTCCCGATGCCGTCGGCCTGCCCGGGCGATAAGTGCGAGATCCGCATCGTACTGCGCCAACCGTCGGAAGACCGATATGTCCTGACCGTCGGCGACAACGGCGTCGGGCTGCCGGAGGATTTCGATCTCCAGCGCAGCGAATCGTTGGGGCTGAAACTGATCACCGTCCTGGCGAAGCAGCTTCGAGGCGCCGTCGAAATCGGCAAGGGGCTCGGGACGGAGTTCACGATAACCTTCGGCGCGAAAAAACCGGAAGGGACCCGGCGCCATGTCTGAGCGCAAGGAAGCTTGACCCTCCCTCCGTAGCAGAACTTTTACCCCCCCTTCATACCCGCGTAACGCCCTCCCGATAACTTCCCGTCCGGATCGCGACACCCGTGTTTTCCGAAGGGGAGGAAGGCCATGGAACAGATTCGGGCAACGGACCTTTCGATCGGGTACGGCAGGAAAGTCGTCGTAAGGGAGGTGGACATCCGCGTCGGGAAAGGCGAATTCCTCTCCATCCTCGGGCCGTCCGGGGCCGGGAAATCGACGCTCCTCATGTCCGTGAACGGGACCACGGACATCCTGGGCGGACGGCTGGAGGTGCTGGGCAAGGACCTCGCAGCGATCGGACATGCGGACCTGAAAAATCTCCGCGCCCGGATCGGCGTCATCTTTCAAGGCTTCAACCTTGTGGGCCGCTTGAGCGTCCTGGACAACATCGCAAGCGGCATGCTGCACCGCAAGCCGCTCCTTTCCGCCCTCATCAAGCATTACAGCCGGAGCCAGTACGAGGAGATCTACGAATACATGAAGCTGGTCGGAATCGAGGGGGAGGCGTTGAGCCGCTGCGACCGCCTTTCCGGCGGCCAGCGCCAGAGGGTCGCCATCGCGCGCGCGGTGGCCCAGCGCCCCGAGATCATCCTGGCGGACGAACCCGTATCGTCGCTCGATCCGGTGAGCGCCAGGACGGTGCTGGAGACGCTGCGCAACGCGAACGGGAAGTACGGCATGACGGTCGTCGCGAACCTCCACCAACTGGACTACGCCCGCGAATACTGCCGCCGGGTGATAGGAGTGAACGACGGAAGGATCGTCTTCGACGGACCGCCGGACCGCCTGTGCCGGGGAACGATCGAGGAAATCTACCGCTGCGACAGGGCGGGGGGCCGGGAGCCGGGGCTTGCGTGGCCGATCGCGGTTCCGGCCGCCGCGGCGTTTTCCTGAAACCCAACCGAGGAACGAAAGGAGCTCTTCCGATGAAGCACGCGCTCAAAATTTTCCTGGCGGCGGCACTTGCGGCATGCATCCCGGCGATGGCGTTCGCCGCGCCGGCCGACTGGCCGAAGAAGCTCGTGTTCGGCACCATCCCCACGGAATCGTCATCGCACCAGACCGACCGTTTCGAGAACCTGGTCCGGTATCTCGAATCGAAGCTCGGCGTGCCGGTGGAGATGAAGACCTCCACCGACTACGCCGGCGTGATCACCGGGATGCAGTTCAGGCACGTCGATTTCGCCTACTTCGGCCCGAAGTCGTACGTCGAGGCGGCGCAGCGGGCCAACGCGGAATGCTTCGCGATCGAGGTCACCGAGGACGGCTCCCGCGGGTATCACGGCCTGATCATCGCGAAGAAGGGCTCGGGGATCGACAGCATCGCCGACGCCAAGGGGAAGGTATGGGCCTTCACCGATCCCAACTCCACCAGCGGAACGCTGGTGCCGACCGTCCTCTTCGTCAAGGAGCTGAAGCTCGATCCGCAGAAATATTTTTCCCGCGTGATCTACTCCGGCAGCCACGAGGCCTCGATGCTTTCCATCAAGGGCGGGAAGATCGACATCGCCTCGACGAACGACCTGGACATGAAGCGGGGCGAGGGGAAGATGTGGGAGCGGGAGAAGGACTTCAACATCCTGTGGACCTCCAAGCTGATCCCGGGATCGCCGATGGCGTACCGCAAGGACCTTCCCGAATCGCTCAAAAAGGCGCTGAGGGAGGCGTTCCTCTCCTATAAGGACACCGAGGGGCTGAAGAAGCTGAAGCTCTCCGGCTACGCGGAGGTCGCCGACGACATGTACGACCCGATCCGGGACCAGATCGAGGTGAAGAAGCAGCTTGCAGGCAAGTAGCATCGCCGCCCGGACGGGAGCCGTCATGCAGCTCGACGAGATACGGAGGCGCACCAACGCGCTCCATCCGTACAACCTCATGATCCTGCTGGTGACGGCGCTCCTTCTGGCGTGGTGCTGGCGGTCGACGGAGATGAGCCTGGGGAAGCTGGCGGAAGGGTGGGGGAACATGCACGCCTACCTCGCCGGCAACCCCGGCATCGCCGACAGCGGCTTCTTCCCGCCGTCCGCCTCCTGGAGGCAACTGGAAAGGTATCTCCTTTCCATGCTGGAAACGGTGCAGATGGCGATCCTTGCGCTGCTGCTCTCCGTGCTGATCGCTTTCCCGCTGTCGTTTTTGGCGTCGAAGAACATGCTCGAGATCATGGTCCCGGGGAGGAGGGCGTTCGTACCGGCGCTGCGCCGGGGGATCTACACGGCCGTCCGCTTCTTCGCGAACATGAGCCGGTCCATCAACGAGATCATCTGGGCGCTCCTGTTCGTCGCGGCGGTGGGGCTGGGGCCGATGCCGGGAATCCTGGCGCTGGGAGTGCACACATCGGGCGTCCTGCTCAAGCTGTTTTCGGAAGGGATCGAGGGGATCCAGCGGGAACCGGTGGAAGCGCTGTCCGCGACCGGGGCCGGTTTCCTCAAGGTGATCCGGTACGGCGTGCTGCCGCAGGTCGCGCCGCACTTCGTGTCGATGACGCTCTACCGGCTCGAGTCCGACGTGCGCTCGGCGACGATCCTGGGCTTCACCGGGGCGGGAGGGATCGGGGTATTCCTGTTCGACAAGCTGAAAAGCTACGAAAACCGGGACGTCACCACGATCCTGATCATCATCGTCGTCACCGTGGCGGTCATCGACCGCGTCAGCGCGCTCATCCGCGCGCGCTTCACATAGATGGGGGGCCGGCGGACCGCCGGCATGGGAGGCAGGACGCCTTGGACATAAAGCTTCGGGAAGCATCGGAAACGGACCTGCCGGAGATCCTTTCCCTGTACTCGCAGCTCGGGGAAGACGACGGGACCGTCCTCGACCCGGAAAGCGCGCGACGCATCTTCGCGCGCTTCCGGGATTACCCCGATTACCGGATTCACGTTGCGGTCCTGGACGGAAAGGTCGTGGGCGCGTTCGCCCTGCTGGTCATGGACAACCTGGGGCACATGGGCGCTTCTTCCGCGATTCTCGAGGATGTCGTGGTCGCGGAGAACCTCCGGGGGATGGGGATCGGGAAGCGGATGATGGAGCACGCCAACGAGCTTTGCCGGGCGAAGGGCTGCTACAAGATGACGTTTTCCAGCAACGGGAACCGTCTCGCGGCCCACCGGTTCTACGAGTCGCTCGGCTTCGAACGGCACGGTTTCAGCTTTTTCGTACGCTACGGGTGAAAGGGAGCGAAGATGCGCGCGTTGGACGAAACGGCCTCCGTCGCCTACATGGAGGACTCCGATGTGGAGGCGCTGCTGGACCTGTTTTCGGGGGAGGAGATGATCGTGACGAGGCCGCCCAGGACCGGACTGGCGATGGTGACGGCGGTGGACGGCTTTTCGACGCAGTTCCACCTGGGGGAAATGCTGGTGACGGAAGCGGCGGTCTCGTTCCGCGGCACGGAAGGATACGGGATGGTGGCCGGCGATTCGCCGGAGAAGGCGCTGGCGCGCGCCGCGGCGGACGCCGTGCTACGGGGAAATGCCGGCGGCCCGTTGCGGAAAACCGTGGCGGATTTTCTGGAGAGCGCGCGGGAGCGCCGCGGGGAGGGGCTGCGGGCCGAAGCCGCTCTGGGCGCCTCCACGCGGGTTTCCTTCGACCTGGTCGCGGGGAAGTGAGGGGACATGCGGCCTGACGACGTCATCCTGGACCACGCGGTGTTCCGGGTCCTGCTGCGGGCGATGAGCCGCCCCGGCACCGTCCATCCGTTACCGTTTGACGCCGCGCAGGACGATGGTCTCGCCTACATCGCCGGTCTTCTCCGCTGCGTCGCGGACAACGAGGCCGCCTTCTGCGTTCTCGGCCCGTGCGAACCGGGCGCGGGCGGGGAAATCGCGCGCCGCACCGGCGGGCGGGAAGCGCCGGCCGGGGAGGCCGATATCGTCATCGCGCTTTCCGGGACGACCGGCGGGACCGCCGGGTCGATCCGGCGCGGATCGCTCGAATTTCCGGAGAAGGGAGCCACGGTCGTGTACCGGGTCGACGCCCTTGCCCCGGACGGGGGGACGGAGTCGCTGTCGGGGCCGGGAATCGAGAGCGCGCTCCGCCCGCGGATCGCGGGGCTCGGCGACGGCGAGCTCGGCTTCCTGAAGGAGGCCAACGCCGCGTTTCCCCTCGGCGTGGACGCCATCTTCGTGGACCGGGCGGGACAGGTGGCCTGCATTCCCCGCTCCACGCGGATCGGAGGCCCCTGACGTGGGATACGTGGCGGTAAAGGGCGGAAGCGAGGCGATCGGGAACGCCTGTCGTCTCTTCGCCCGCGAGCGTTCAAAGGGAGGTTCCTCCCCCTTAAAGATCGACCAGGTGCGCGAGCAGCTTTACCTGGCCGTGGACCGTGTCATGGGGGAGGGCTCGCTGTACGCGCCAGACCTCGCCGCGCTGGCGATCAAGCAGTCCGCAGGCGACACGTTCGAGGCGTCGTTCCTGCTGCGGGCGCATCGCGCGACGCAGCCGCGGCTTGCCCGGACGCTCCCGGTGGATCCGGGCAAGATGCGCGCGATCCGGCGGATCTCGTCGGCGTTCAAGGATATTCCCGGCGGGCAGCTTCTCGGGCCGACGAGCGACTACACCTTGCGGCTGCTCGATTTTTCCCTGCTGGAGGACGATGACGCCCGGAGGGACGCGTTCCGGGAGCGGGTCTTCGACGCGGCGCTTCCCGGGATCGAAGTCCCGGAAACGTTCCCCAAGGTGATCGACATCCTGCGGAGGGAAGGGCTGCTGGAGCCGATCGAAGACGCAGGAGAAGCCTGTCTCCCCGTCGGGAAGCCGCAGCCGTTCGACGTCACCCGGCAGTCGCTGACGTTTCCGGCGCCTCGCAGCGCCGTCCTCCAGTCGCTGGCGCGGGGAGAGACGGGAGGGATGCTGCTGCTCGCCTATTCGAGCATGCGCGGGTACGGCAACATCCATCCGACGCTGGGCGAGCTGCGGGTGGGATACCTGCCGGTCGAGATCGCCCATCCCGTCACCGGCGAGCCGTTCGAGGTCGGCGAGGTGAAGGTCACGG
>JBFLWB010000103.1 GCA_040758155.1 Thermodesulfobacteriota bacterium | reverse complement strand
AAGTGGCCGATCTATTACGCGGATACCATCCGGATCCCCGACGGGGTGAAGTCGGAGGATTTCGGGGTCATCACCCGGGAGGACGGGAAGAAGCAGAGGACCTACAAGGGGTGGCCTCTTTATTACTTCGCGGGCGACAAGAAAGCCGGCGACATGACGGGCGAGGGGATGGGCGGCGTCTGGTACATCGTCAAGCCGTAGCGGGAAGGGCCCTGCGCGGCCGGTCCGCGGAAGCGGAGCGCCCCGCGGCTTTCCCGCTGCGGGGCTTTTATTTCAGCCATTCCTTATGTTGACCGTATCCAACTTATCAAAATCGTACGGGAAACAGGTGCTGTTCGAGGGCGCCTCCTTCCTCGTGGGTCCCGGCGAGCGGGTGGGGCTCGTGGGCCGGAACGGGCACGGGAAGACCACCCTGTTCCGTATCCTTTTAAAGGAAGAGGCCCCGGACGAGGGGACGATCACGACGCCCGCGGGGTACCGGATCGGCCACCTCGCGCAGCGCCTCGAGTTCCGCCGCCCGACGGTGCTGGCGGAGGCGGCGTCCGCGCTGCCGCGCGCGGAGGACGGCGCCGACGAGACGTATCGCGCGAAGGCGATCCTCGCGGGGCTGGGGTTCGACGAGGCCGACCTGTCGCGCCCGCCGGGCGAGCTGTCCGGCGGTTTCCAGGTGCGCCTCAACCTGGCGCGGCTGCTGATCTCTTCCCCCGACATGCTCCTGCTCGACGAGCCCACCAATTACCTGGACATCGTCTCCATCCGCTGGCTGCGGCGCTTCCTCTGCGCGTGGAAGGGGGAGCTGCTGCTGATCACGCACGACCGCGACTTCATGGACAGCGTGACGACCCACACGATGGCGATCCACCGCTGCCGCATCCGGAAGCTGCCGGGCGGCACGGAGAAGCTGTACGCGCAGATCCTCCAGGAGGAGACGATCCACGAGCAGACGCGGGTGAACGACGAGCGGAAGCGCAAGGAGGCGGAGTCGTTCATCGAGCGGTTCCGGGCGCAGGCCACCAAGGCGCGGGCGGTGCAGTCGCGGATCAAGGCGCTGGCGCGCCACGAGCGGCTCGAGAAGCTCCGGGAGATCCGGGATCTCGATTTCCGCTTCAACGAGGCGCCGTACGTCGGGAAGTGGATGATGGAGGCGCGCGGACTCGCCTTCGGGTACGATCCGGCGCGGCCGCTGATCGAGGGGCTTTCCCTCGCGGTGGCGCGCGGCGACCGGATCGCCGTCGTCGGCCCGAACGGAAAGGGGAAGACGACGCTGCTGCGCCTGCTGGCCGGCGAGCTCTCCCCCGATTCCGGAGACGTCCGCCCGGCCATGAACGTGAAGATCGGCTATTTCGGGCAGACGAACGTCGACCGGCTGCATCCCGGCCTCTCGATCGAGGAGGAGGTCCGGCAGGCGAACCCGTCGCTCACGCGGACGCAGGTCCGTAACCTTTGCGGCGCCATGATGTTCGGCGGGGATGCCGCGGAAAAGCGGATCTCGGTGCTTTCCGGCGGCGAGCGGAGCCGGGTGCTGCTGGCGAAGATTCTCGCCGCGCCGGTGAACCTGCTGCTATTGGACGAGCCGACGAATCACCTCGACCAGGAGTCGGTGGACGCGTTCCTGGAGGCGCTCGACGCCTTCGAGGGTGCGGTGGTCATCGTGACGCACGTGGAGCGGGTCCTGTCCGCGCTGGCGACGCGGCTCGTGGTGTTCGACGGCGGCAGGGTGGAGCCGTTCGAGAGCGGCTACGCCGACTTCCTCGAGCGCGTCGGGTGGCGGGCGGAAAGCGCGGAAGGCGTACCGGCCCGGCCGGAGCGCGGGGCCCAGGCGAACCGGCGCGGCCAGCGGCGGAAGCGCGCCGAATTCGTGGCGCGCCGGTCGAAAGAGCTGGGGAGCCTGCGGGCCGCCATCGAGGCGGTCGAAGCGGAGATCCTGTCGCTGGAGGAGCGGGTCGCGAGTGACGACGCGGCGGTCGTCGACGCCTCGATCCGCAACGACGGGCCGGCGATCCGGGAAGCGTCGGCCTCCGCGTCCGCCGCCCGCAAGCGGATCGACGCGCTCTACGACGAGCTGGTCGCCCTGGGCGGGCGGCTCCAGGAGAAGGAAAGGGAGTTCGAAGCCGGAGAGGGCGCCTAGTCAGGCGCCGGGGGAGGCGGTGTCTCTTCTGCGGCGTCCTGGCGGTGATATTCCTCCAGCACGAACAGCAGGGCGGACAGGGCGAGCGGCCCGAGGAGCAGCCCGGAAAGGCCGAAGGCGACCATTCCCCCGAGGATCCCGACGATCAGCAGCGGCATCGGCATCCCGACGCCCCCGCCCGCCAGCAGCGGGCGCAGGATGTTGTCGATGCTCCCGACCACGACGGCGCCCCACAGGATCAGCCCGATCCCGGCGGCCGTCTTCCCGGTGAAGAGCAGATAGAGGGCGCCGGGAAGCCAGACGACCGTCGTTCCGACCACGGGGACCAGCGAGCCGAACGCCATCACGGTTCCGAACAGCAGGGGGGAGGGAAGGCCGGCGACCCACCATCCCAGCCCGCCGAGGGCCCCCTGCGCTATGCAGGTCAGCCCCACGCCCTTCACGACCGCCTGGGTGACCGTCCCCATCCGTGACATGAGCTCCCTCCCCCGGTCCTCCTGGAGCGGCAGGAGCGACGTCACCTCCCGCAGCAGCGGCTCCCCCCGGGTGTAGAAGAATCCCAGCGCCACCAGCGTCAGGAGCAGGTTGAGCAGGAAGGCGAGCACGTTGGATAGCGCCGCGGTGACCATTCCCGTGACGGCACCGATGGCCTTCTTCAGGAACTCCGTCAGCGTCTCCCGGACGTCGCCGGACGGGGACAGCATAGATCGGGCCCATTCGGCCGCGCCGCCGACGACCGGGTGCTCCCGGTAGGAATCGAGACGTTCCCTGACCGCCTGGAGCGGGTTCTCGCGGGAAGCGAACTCCTCGATCCTCGGGTAGACCTCGGCCGCCTGCCGGCTCAGGGCCGCCATCAGCGTCACGGTGGGAGCCACGAGGAGCACGACGATCGCCAGGAGCATCAGGGCGGCGGCCGCGCCGGAACGTCCCCCCAGCTTCCGGCGCAGCCATGCGTAAGCCGGGAAGGTGACGACCGTGATCGCCGCCCCCCAGCCGATCGCGACGAGGAACGGGCGGATGACGGCGAACGCCGTCCAGAACAGGAGGGCGAGGAGCGCGACGGCGACGGCCGGCGCGATCACCTTACGATACACGTCACTCGTCCTTCCGGATCCGCACGACCTGGCTCACCCCGGGCAGCGCCTCGATCTCGCGCTCGTCGAGCGACTCCGTGTCGCCGATTACGCCGATGATGGTGCGGTTGGCGCCGGTGGACTGGTGGATGTCGAACCCGCGGCCGATGAGGTATTCCTTGATGGCGTCCAGCGCCTCTTCGGACGCGTCCTTCCTCGTGATGATCAGCATCCCTTAAGGCTCCTCCCCCTGCGACCGGATCCGCTCCAGCCGCCGCGACTCGTCGACGACCCGCTCGAACAGCCGGACGACGGCGCCGTCGTCGAGAGGGCCGGGGTTCTCCTCCTTCATGCGGGCGAAGATCCGCTTCTCCCTGCCGGGATCGAACACCGGCAGCCCCAGCTTCTTCTTCTCCCGGCCGATATCGAGCGCGATCCGCGCCCGCTCGTTGAAGATGCGCAGCAGCACGTCGTCCAGCAGGTCGATCCGTTTCCGCAGCTCGTCGATATCCACGTCCCCCCCGTGGGCGCCGCCTCGAGATTTCCCGAATGACAGTGTACGTCGATCCGGACGGCCGAGTCGATGGTATCATTCCTCCTGATGGATACGTCCAAGCGGAAAAAGATCCTCGCCGGGATCGCGGTCGCCGCGGCGATCGCCGCCGTTGCGGCTTACGCGCTGCGCGCCAACGACGCGGAGGAGGCGGGGACCGTCCGGATCTCCGGGAACGTCGAGGTGACCCGCGTGGAGGTGAGCTCCCGCATCCCGGGGAGGCTCGTCGCGCGCTTCGTGGACGAGGGGATGGAGGTCGCCCTCGGGCAGCCCGTCGCCCGCCTCGACGCCTCCGACCTCGCGCGGGAAGCCGCCGTACGCGAGGCAGAGCTGCAGGCCGCAGCCGCCTTCCTGCGGGAGCTGCTTGCCGGGTCGCGGCCCCAGGAGATCGAGGCGGCCAAGGCGGCGCTCGCGAGCGCGCGGGCGGAGGCCGCCCGGCTTGAGAAGGACTTCCTTCGGAACGAGGAGCTGCTGCGCCGTGAGCTGGTCGCGCGGCAGCAGTACGATTCGGCGAAGGCCGCCATCGACGTCGCCCGCTCCCGGGTGAAGGAGGCCGAGGAGCGGCTGCGGCTGGTCGAGGAGGGGCCGAGGAAGGAGGCGATCGACCAGGCGAGGGCGCGGGAGCGGCAGGCCCGGGAGGCGCTGGAGCTGGCCCGCACGCGGCTGTCCTACGCGGAGATCGTCTCGCCCCTCAAGGGGCTGGTCCTTTCGAAGAACGTGGAGCCGGGCGACTTCGTCGCCGCGGGGACGCCAATCGTCACGGTGGGGGCGCTGGACGACGTATGGCTGCGCGGCTACATCGAGGAGACCGACCTCGGCGCCGTGAAGCCCGGGCAGCCGGCGACGGTGACCGTCGATTCGTTCCCCGGGAAGAGGTACGAGGGACGGGTCTCCTTCATTTCCCCGCAGGCAGAGTTCACTCCGAAGACGGTCCAGACGCGGAAGGAGCGGGTCAAGCTCGTCTACCGGGTGAAGATCGACGTTCCCAATCCCGACCGGGAGCTTTTGCCCGGCATGCCGGCGGACGCCGCCATCCGGATTCGATAGAGGGGGGCGGGAGAGGTCGTGGCGGAGGCGATCCGCACCGAGGGCTTGCGCCGCTCCTTCGGCGACGCCGTCGCCGTGGAAGGGCTGACGTTTTCGGTGGAGGAAGGGGAGCTGTTCGGCCTGGTGGGGCCGGACGGCGCGGGGAAGACCACCGTCATGCGTCTCCTGTCCGGGATCCTCGACCCGACGGAAGGCGACGCGTGGGTGATGAGCCGCTCGGTCCGGAAGGAGACGGCGGCGGTCCAGCGCGTCATCGGCTACATGAGCCAGCGCTTCGGGCTGTACCCCGACCTGACGGTCTGGGAGAACCTGCGCTTCTACGCCGACCTGTACGGCGTTTCCCGGCGGGAGCGGGAGGAGAGGGTCCCGGAACTGCTCGCGTTCTCCGGCCTGGGGCCGTTCCGGCGGCGCCTTGCGGGGAACCTTTCCGGCGGGATGAAGCAGAAGCTGGGGCTCTCCTGCGCGCTCGTACACAAGCCCGGCGTGCTGCTCCTCGACGAGCCGACCAACGGCGTCGATCCCGTCTCCCGGCGCGATTTCTGGAACATCCTGTACCGCCTTCTCAAGGAAAGGGTGACGATCTTCGTGTCCACCGCCTATCTCGACGAGGCGGAGCGGTTCATGCGGCTGGCGCTGCTTCATGGCGGGCGGCTGCTCGCGATGGGGACGCCGGACGAGGTGAAGCGGCTGTACGCCGGGGTGATCCTCGAGGTCCGCTGCGCAGATCCGAGGAGAGGGCGGATCGTCCTGAAGGGCGGCTTCCCCGGGGCGATGGTCGGTCTGTTCGGCGACCGGATCCACGCGGGGGGGCCCGGCCTCGCCCTGTCCGCGGACGCCGTGCGGGAGGCGCTGGAGGGCTCCGGAATCCCGGTCCTCGGGATCCGCTCCGTCGAGCCGGGGCTGGAGGACGTGTTCGTTTCCGCGCTCCCCTCCGAAGCGGGGGCTTCGGAATGACGGCGCCGGCGGAGGAGCTCTCCGTCTCCGTTCGCGGGCTCACGAAGCGGTTCGGCGATTTCGTCGCCGTCCGGGACGTGACCTTTTCGGTCCGCAAGGGGGAGATCTTCGGCTTCCTGGGCCCCAACGGGGCGGGGAAATCCACCACGATCCGGATGCTGTGCGGCCTTCTCGTCCCGTCGGACGGAGAGGGGACGGTGGCGGGGTTCGACCTGCGGACCGGCCGGGAGAAGATCAAGCAGCGCATCGGGTACATGTCGCAGCGGTTCTCTCTCTACGACGATCTGACGGTCGAGGAGAACATCGATTTCTTCGGGGGGATCTACGGGATTCCCCCGGACCGCAAGGCGGAACGGAAGGACTGGGTCCTCGGGATGTCTGGGCTGGCGGGGCTCCGCGGCGAGCGGACGGCCCACCTCCCGGCCGGCTTCAAGCAGCAGCTCGCCCTCGGGTGCGCCCTCCTCCACGACCCGCTCGTCCTGTTCCTCGACGAGCCGACCTCCGGGGTGGACCCGATCCGGCGGAGGAGCTTCTGGGACCTGATCCACGAGCTCGCCGGGAAGGGCGTCACGGTATTCGTGACGACCCACTATATGGACGAGGCGGAGTACTGCGACCGGCTCTGCCTCATCTACCGCGGGGAGCTTGCGGCGCTGGGGACGCCGGAGGAGCTGAAGTCGCGGCTGATGAAGGAGGCCGTGCTCGAGGTCCGGACCGGGCGGCCGCGGGAGACGGCGGAGATGTTGGCCGGGCTGCCGGGGATCCGGGGCGCCGCGCTCTACGGGGAATCCGTGCATGCCGTGGCGGAGGACGCGGACGAGGCGGTCCCGCGGATCCGGACGGCGCTGGAGGAGGCGGGATTCCCCGCGGGGCGGGTGGAGCGGATCGCCCCGACGCTGGAGGACGTCTTCGTCTCGCTCGTGGAGGAGCGCGACCGGAGGGAAGAGGCGATCCGGGAGGTGCGGCGATGAACGCGCGCCGGGTGCTGGCCGTCGCCCGGAAGGAGGTCCTCCACATATGGAGGGACCCGCGCTCCCTCGGGATGGCGCTGGCGATCCCCGCGCTGATGATGTTCCTGTTCGGCTACGCGCTGACGCTCGATGTGGACAACGTGCCGCTGGCGGTGTGGGACCAGAGCGGCACGCCGGATAGCCGCGAGCTCGTTTCCCGGTTCGACGGGTCGCGCTATTTCGACGTGCGGCTGTGGGCGGACGGCTACCCGGAGATCGAGCGGGCGATCCTCGAACGCCGGATAATGGCGGCCCTGGTGGTCCCGCGCGACTTCGCCCCGCGCCTCGCGTTGACGCCCCCCGCTTCCGTCCAGTTCCTGCTGGACGGCTCCGACGCGAACACTGCGACGATCGCGCTGGGGTACGCCGAGGGGGTCGCGCAGGCCTTCACCCGGGAGGACGCGGCGCGGCGGGCGGCGGGGCTCGGCCTCCCCGCGATCCCCGACCCCATCGACGTGCGCTCCCGCGTCTGGTTCAACGAGGAGCTCGAGTCGCGGAACTTCATCGTGCCCGGGCTGATCGCCGTCATCATGATGGTGATCTCGGCGCTTCTGACCTCCCTCACCGTGGCGCGCGAGTGGGAGCAGGGGACGATGGAGCAGCTCATCTCCACGCCCGTCACGGGAAACGAGCTGATCCTCGGCAAGCTGCTGCCGTATTTCGCGCTGGGGATGACCGATCTCGCGGTCTCCGTCCTGATGGGGAAGTACGTATTCGACGTGCCGCTCCGGGGAAGCGTCGCGCTCCTCGTCGTCTCCTCGGGCGTGTTCCTGGCCGGAGCGCTCTCGATGGGGATGCTCTTCAGCATCGTCGCCCGGTCGCAGCTTCTCGCGACCCAGCTTGCGATGATGATCACCTTCCTGCCGTCGTTCCTCCTTTCGGGGTTCGTCTTCGCGATCGGCAACATGCCCCGGCCCATCCAGGCGGCGACGCACGTCGTGTCCGCCCGCTACCTCGTGACGCTGCTGCGGGGGATCTACCTGAAGGGGGTGGGGCTGGAAGTGCTTGCGGGGGAGCTGGCGCTGCTGACGGTTTTCGGGGGCGCCGTGCTCCTCGTGGCGTCCCGGAAATTCAAAAAGAAGTTGCGGTAGGGGAGCGGAAACGTTGGGCGAGCGGCTGAAGCGGATGATGATCAAGGAGTTCCTGCAGGTCCTCCGGGACCCGCGGATGCTGGGGGTCATCTTCGGGGTCCCGCTGATCCAGACCCTCATCTTCGGATACGTGGTCAGCACCGACGTGACGGACGTCCCCACGGCGGTCGTGGACCTGGATCGCAGCCCGGCCTCGCGGGAGCTGGTCGCCGCCTTCACCGCGTCCGGCCACTTCCGGATCGTGTCGGAGACGCGGGATCCGTCCCGGGCGCAGGCGATGCTGGACGACGGCTCGGCGGGAATGATCCTGCGGATCGACGAGCGGTTCGCCGGGGAGCTGGCGGCCGGAAGGACGGCGGCGGTGCAGCTCATCGTCGACGGGACCGATTCGAACACGGCCCGGGTCGCGCTCGTGTACGCGGTGCGGATCGCGGGAAGCTACTCGGAGTCGGTGCGGATCGCCCGGCTCTCCCGCATCGCCGGGAGGACGGTCCCGGCGGGAGGGATCGAGCTGGCGTCACGGGCATGGTTCAACGAGAACCTGGAGAGCCGCAACTTCTTCGTCCCCGGGGTCATCGCGATGCTGGTGATGCTCGTCACCGTCATCCTCACCAGCATGGCCGTGGTGCGGGAGAAGGAGGTCGGTACGATCGAGCAGCTCCTCGTGTCGCCCATCACCTCGGCGGAGTTCATCCTCGGCAAGACGCTTCCATTCGCGATCGTCGGCTACGTCGACGTCCTGCTGGTTTCCGTATTGGGCGTGTTCTGGTTCGGCGTGCCGATCCGGGGAAGCGTTCCGCTGCTTGCGCTGGCGACCACCTTTTACCTGATGACCACTCTGGGGATCGGCCTGCTCATCTCGACCGTCTGCCGGACGCAGCAGCAGGCGATGATGACGGTGTTCCTCGTCTTCTTCCCCTGCGTGCTCCTGTCCGGCTTCATGTTTCCAGTCGAAAACATGCCCACGGCCATCCAGTACCTGACCTGGCTGGACCCGCTGCGGCACTTCCTGGTGATCCTCCGCGGGATCTTCCTGAAGGGCGCCGGCGCGGGGGTCCTGTGGCTGCAGATGGCCGCGCTTTTCGTCATGGGCGCGGCCGCGTTGACGGCCGCAACGCTGCGTTTCCGGAAGACGATGGCCTGACGGGGCGCCTGCCCTTCAGCGGTCCGCCGACCCCGATCCCGTCTTCCGAAGCTTCCGGACGGCCTCGTCGAGCCCTTTCCGGACATCGTCGACGGCGCTTTCGGCATGCGTCTTCAGGCGTCCCCAGGTCTCGACCCCCGCCTCCCGGACGTCCCGGATCCTGTCCCGGGCGACATCCGTCTTCTCCTTCAGGGAGTCGACCTGCCGGGAGATCTCCACCCTTGCGTCGGCCGACAGATCGAACGCCTTTTTCCCGAGGTACTCGATCTCCTCGTCCAGCGCGCGCAGCCGTTTCTCGATCTTCTTGAGGTAAGCGTTGCGGATCATCATGGGGACCTCCTTTCCCACGGATCTTTCATATTGATGCAGGAAGGGGGGAGGAAGGTTTCCGGGTCAGCTCCCGATGTACCGCGCCACGAGACTCCTCGCCCGGGCCGTGTCCGTCGTGCCCGTCACCAGCACCCGGCCGTCGGGGAAGACGACGAGGCGGTGGCCGTCTGCCGCGAACTCCAGCAAAAGCCCATTGACCGTCACTTCCCCAAGCGGGGAGAGCGCCTCGCGGAGCCGGTCGAAGTCGGGGGCGGCGCTGCGCTCCGGCGTCACCTGGACGGCGTTCCGGCCGCAGAACACCGTCGACGACGATCCTCTGCCCGATTCGAGGAACTCGAAGCGGCGCAGGCCGCAGCACACGCAGTCCTTCAGACGCTCGACCTTGACCGGCGTCGCCGTCCCGCGCCAGACGTCGAGGGTGTGGAGGAAAGGCCCGTCGGTCGGGGCGCCGACGAGGAGCCGGATCGCCTCTGTCGCCTGGAGCGCGGCGACCCAGGCAACGGCCGTGTTGAGGACCCCTTGCGTCTCGCAGGTCGGGAGCTCGCCGGGCTCCGGCGGTTCGGGGAAGACGCATCGCAGGCACGGCCCGCTCCCCGGGCGGACGGCCATCACCGCCCCGTCGGTCCCCAGCACTCCGCCGTACACCCACGGCTTGCCCGCCAGCACCGCGGCGTCGTTCAGCAGGTAGCGGGTCTCGATGTTGTCGGTCCCATCGAGCGCGAGGGAAGCAGGCTCCAGCAGTTCCCCGATGTTCGCGGCGGTGACGTCGGTTACCACGGCTTCGACGTCGATCGCGGAGTTCACCGCCCGGAGCCGCCGGGCGGCGGCGACGGCCTTCGGGAGCCGGTCGCGGACGTCCTGCTCGTCGAATAGGAGCTGGCGCTGGAGGTTGTGCAGCTCGAGCACGTCCCGGTCGACCAGTACGAGTTTGCCGACGCCCGCGCGGGCGAGCAGCTCTGCCTGCGCGCTGCCCAGGGCGCCGCAGCCGACGATGAGGGCCGTGCTTTCGGCGAGCCTCCGCTGCCCCTCCCGCCCGACGACCGGGAGTACCGCCTGACGCGCATAGCGCGGATCGTCCCCCGCGGAGAAGGATCGTGCCGGAGCGGTCACCGGTTGACGTCCCGGATCGACTCCACGGCGCGCGCGACGATGTCCGCCGCCCGAAGCGCCTCATCGGCGTTGTTGCCTCTCCCGAAGGAGAAGCGCACGGAGGAGCGGGCCTGGGCGGGGGTGCGACCCATGGCGATCAGCACGTGGGAGGGCTCGCGGTCCGCCGAGCTGCACGCCGCCCCGGTGGAGGCCGCGACCCCGAGCAGGTCGAGGTTCAGGGAGAGCGCGTCGCTTTCGACCCCTTCGAAGGAGATGTTCGAAGTGTTGGGGAGCCTCGGCGCTCCCGCGCCGTTGACGGTGACGCCCTGCACCCGCGCCAGGACCGCCGCCTCGAAGGCGTCGCGCATCGCACCCACGCGGGCGGCGTCCTCTTCCAGCCGCTTCGCCGCGAGCTCGCACGCCTTGCCGAACCCGGCGATCGCCGCCACGTTCTCCGTCCCGGGGCGCATCGACCGCTCCTGGCGCCCGCCGAACGTCCGCGGGGAAACGGCGACTCCCTTCCGGATGTACAGGGCGCCCGCGCCCTTCGGCCCGTGGAACTTGTGCCCCGAGAACGACATGAGGTCAACGCATAGCGACCGGACGTTCACCGGGATCTTCCCGACCGCCTGCACGGCGTCGGTGTGAAGGAGGACTCCCCGCCCCCGGAGCAGGGAGGATACTGCGCCGACCGGCTGGATCGTCCCGACGTCGTTGTTTGCGAGCATGATCGAGAAGAGCACGGTTTCCCCGGTCGCCGCCGCGGCGGCCTCTTCCGGGTCGATGACGCCGTTTTCGTCCACGCCGAGGAATCGGACCGATCCGCCGGACAGGCCGACGTGCCGGCACGGGTTGAGGATAGCCTGGTGCTCGATCGCGGTCGTCACGACCTGGGGGCGCTCCCGTTTCGAGGCCGCCACCGTCCCCAGGACGGCGAGGTTGTCCGCCTCGGTGCCGCCGGCGGTGAACACGATCTCCTCGGGCTGCGCTCCGACGAGCCGCGCCGCGGCGGCCCGCGCCTTGTCGATGAGGTGCCGGGCCTTGAGGCCGAAGGCGTGGACGCTCGACGGATTTCCGTACGCTCCGCGAAGGCACGCCGTCACCGCCTCGATCACCTCGGGGTCGGGCGGCGTCGTCGCGTTATGGTCCAGGTAGATGGATTCCAAAGGGCGGGCTCCGGTTTTCAGATGCAGAAATCGGGCGCCGTTTCCCGCAGGGCGCGCTGCTTCGAAGACAGCTCCGCGAGCGTGCGCCCGGAAAGCACGGCGTCGACCGCGTGGCCGACGTCGCTCCAGACTTCGCGGGCCGCGCATCGGCCCGACCTCGGGCAGGAGCCGGCGTTCGCCACGCAATCCACCGGGGCTCTCCATCCTTCGAGCACCGCGATCACGTCGAGCGCCGAGATCGACGCGGGCGGCTTCGCCAGCTCGAAACCGCCGTTGGGGCCGCGCACGGTCCGGATGAGCCCGGCGGATTTCAGCCCGGTCATCAGGAAGTGGATGTATTTCTTCGAGATGCCCTGGTTTTTCGAGATGACATCGACCGACGTCGGGCCACGTCCGTGGTTTTCCGCAAGCTCCATCATCACGCGCAGGCCGTAGCGGCCCTTGGTCGACATCCTCATCCGATCCCCTCCGGCGTTCGTTCCTGAAGATTATACCTTCTCATATTCCAGTATTGCAATAATTTCAGTAGACTACTCCGGAAATGCTTGACGGGAAGGGTAGATGGCTTATAATACTATTAAATAGATAGATTATATAGTTTATTGGAGGAGGGCCATGTCGGGCAGCGCGTGGAATCCGGGCGCGGGGAATGCTTCGAAGAACGTCGTGCTGGTCGGGGGGATGGACCGGCTCGAATCGCGCTACGTGGAGGAGGCCGGGAGCCGCGGCATCGACCTGAAGGTGTTCAACGGGCCGGCGGCGAACCTCCCTTCGCGGATCGGGAACGCGGGGGCGCTGATCCTGTTCACGAACCGGGTCTCGCACCGCGCGCGCAGGGAGGTGATGAGCGCCGTCCGGTCCCGGAACATCCCGGTCCTCCATTGCCGCTCCTGCGGGATCTGCTCCTTCCGGACCTGCCTGGAATGCCTGGCGGGGCGGCGGCCTCCCGCCGTCAGCCCGACGCCTTCCGGAGCGCCCGCGAAAGGTCTTCCCGCAGGTCGCGCGGGTCTTCGAGCCCCACGGAAAGCCGCACCAGCGAAGGGGTGAGCCCGACCGCGGCCTGCTCCTCGAGCGGGATGTCGGCGTGGGTCATCGTGGAGGGATGCGTGACGAGCGACTCGACCCCCCCGAGGCTCTCCGCAAGCAATACGGTCTCCAGCGCGTTCAGGAACGCGGGGACGGCCTTCGCGTTCTTCAGGTCGAACGAGACGATCGATCCTGCCCCCGACGCCTGGGAAAGATGAAGTGACCCGCGGGGATGGTCCGGGAGCCCCGGGTAATACACCCGGCGGACGGCGGGGTGTTCCGACAGGAAGCGCGCCAGTGCTGCGGCGCTCTCCTGGGCCCGCGCAACCCGCACGGCCAGCGTCTTGATCCCCCGCAGGAGGAGCCAGCAGTCGAAGGGGGAGGGGACCGCGCCGACCGCCTTCTGGGCGAAGGCGACCTTTTCCCCGATCTCCGGGTTTGTCGTTACGACCGCCCCGCCGATCAGGTCGTTGTGCCCTCCGAGGAACTTGGTGGAGCTGTGGACGACCGCGTCGATCCCCAGGTCCAGCGGACGCTGGAGCAGGGGTGACATGAACGTGTTGTCGACGACGGTCAGCAGCTTCCTCTTCCGGCCGATGCGGGAGATCTCCCGGAGGTCGGCGATCTTCATCAGCGGGTTGGTCGGCGTTTCGACGAACAGCGCCTTCGTCTTCCGGCCGATCTTCTTCGCGATCGCCGACGGGTTCCCCATGTCCACGTAGTCGAAAGTGAGCCCGTAGGGGCGCAGGAGCCGCTCGAACAGCCGGTACGTGCCGCCGTACAGGTCGTCGGAGCAGAGGACATGGTCCCCCGACCGGAACAGCGTCATCAGGGCGGAAATCGCCGCCATCCCGGAAGAGAAGGCGACGGCGCGGACGCCTCCCTCGAGGTCCGAAAGCGCCCGCTCCAGCGCCTGCCGCGTCGGGTTCTCGCCGCGGGAGTAGTCGAAGCCGCGGTTCTTCCCGAACGCGTCGTACCGGTAGATGGCGGCCATGTAGATCGGCGCGCTGACCGCGCCGTACGCTTTGTCCGCCCCAACGCCCGCCTGCGCGACGACCGTCTCCGGACTCCTGTCCTTTTTCACGAGCCCCCCCTTTCCACTTCGAGGATGTAGACCGCATCCTCCCGCGAGACGTTGGTCACCCTGTGCCCCTCGCCCTTCAGGGAGGAGATCACGTTCTTCAGCGCCTCCTCCTTCAGGCGGACGTTGAGCTTCCCGGAGGGGGCGACTTTCTGCAGCCCCATCTTGACCTTCACGAACGTCATGGGGCAGACGTCCTTCGTGATGTCGAGCATCGGCGTCGTCACGGCCGCGCCTCCTTCCCCAGGACGTGCGCCTCCAGCGCCTCGAAGCCGGTCCGTTTCAGGGTGTCCCCGAACCGCTCTCTCGGCTTCCCGTGCAAGCGGAAGAACTCGAGGACGGCGGCCACGGCGGCGACCGTCTCCGCTTCCGTCTTCAGCACGCCGAGGATACGCTTCCCGAGGAAGGGGACCCTCCCGAACTTGCCGCCGGCGAAGAGCCGGAATCCGCGGACTTCCTCCCGCAGGGTCCCGGCGGGGCAGGCGACGATGCAGTCGCCGCATCCGATGCACAACTCTCGGTCGATGACCGGCTGCATCCCTTTCCCCGGCCTCGAGATCGCCTTCGTCGGGCAAACCGCCTCGCAGATGCCGCACTCCGTGCAGTCTTCCCCCGACCAGCGCGGCTCGATCCACCCCTTGATCCCCGCGTCGTTCTCCTCCGCCTTGATGCAGTTGTTGACGCAGCCGGAGATCCCCACCTTGAACTTGTGCGGCACCGGCTTGCCGTAGAACTCCCGGTCGACCGCGGCGGCGAGCGCGGGGGAGTCGATCGCCCCGCTGGGGCACACCCGGCACCCCTGGCACGCGGTGACGGTCCGCACCGTGGGGCCGCACACTCCCACCCCCACACCCGAGGGGGCGAGGAATTCCTTCAGCTCGGCGAGGGAGCCCTGCGGCACGTTGGGGATCTCCACGCCTTGTCGACTGGTGAGGTGCACCTCCCCGCGGCCGAACCGGTCGGCGGCCTCACGGATCGCCTCGAGCTGCCGCGTGCCGAGCCGCCCGCCGACCACGTGGAGACGGACGGAGAACAGGCCGGCCTCGGCCTGCCGCATCATCCCGCCTTTTTTCAGCTCCTTGTAATCGGCCTCTTTCATGCCGTCACCTCGACCCCCGGGATCCCGTCCTCCGACAGGTAGGGATTATAATGCGTCGAGTACTTGAACGCGTTGTCCGGAGAGATGCACACCGCGACGGCGCCCGGCGGAAGCTGCTCCTTGAGCGCAGCCCTTACGATCGCGCCGGTTGACGGGCCGACGAGGAGCCCCTCCTCCCGCGCCAGGCGGATGGCGGTCTCGTAGGCGGGGGCGTCCGGAACGCGGACCGTCGCGTCGACGAGCGATTCGTCGAGGATCACCGGTTTCCTGCTCTCCTGGAAGTTCTTCAGCCCCGACAGGTGATGGCCCTTCTCCGGCTCAATCGCGACGACGCGGATGTCCCGTTTCTTCTCCTTCAGGAACCGCGCCACTCCGGTGATCGTGCCGCACGTGCCGTACCCGGTGAAGAAGTGGGTGACCTTCCCCTCCGTCTGGTCCCAGATCTCGGGGCCGGTCGTCTCGTAGTGCGCGCGGACGTTGTCGGGGTTCTCGTATTGGTTCGGCATCACGTACAGGTCCCGCGTGGCCTCCCCCTCGACGAAGCTGCGGGCCAGCGCGATGGCGCCGTCCTTGGGGTGGTCGATCGGGCAGAGGTCGTCGGGGGTCGGCCACACCTCCGCGCCCAGCAGCCGCAGCAGGGTGATCTTCTCCGCGGGGGCGCCGGAGGGGATGGTGATTGCGCATCCCACTCCGAGGAGGTTCGAAAGCGCCGCGATCGCGATCCCCGTATTCCCGGAGGTCGCCTCCACGATCTTCTTCCCGTCGAGGCGGCGGTCCCTCCGCAGCCCTTCTACGAGGTACCGGGCCGTCCGGTCCTTTATCGAGCCGAAGGGGTTCATCCATTCCAGCTTCGTGTAGATCGCCCCGCCGTCGGCCGGCGGAAGCCGCCGCAGCCGCACCAGCGGCGTCGGGTTCTCCCGGGAGCCGATCATCTGCGAGACGTCGTCAAACACCCTGCGCGACAAGTTCATCCTGGATCTCCTTTGAGGATTCGACGGGAAGAGCGGCGGTCTTCCCCACGAAAAGGATCGCCGGGGAGCGGACGCCCGACGATGCCGCAATGC
This sequence comes from Thermodesulfobacteriota bacterium, assembly GCA_040758155.1. Lineage (NCBI taxonomy): Bacteria > Pseudomonadati > Thermodesulfobacteriota > Thermodesulfobacteriota bacterium. The sequence goes on along the minus strand of JBFLWB010000103.1, from coordinate 2,075 downwards.
GGGGGAGATCCTTCAGGACCCCCCGGAGGACGCGCTGGTGCGGGCGCGTTCCGTTTTCGACGATCGCGAAACCGGTCTCCCCGTCGAAACCGGCTTCGAGCAGCCCGCGGGCGATCGCCTCGGCCCGCGCGACGCCCATGTAGACCGCCAGCGTGCCGTCCTTCGGCAGCCGCTCCCAATCGACGGCCCGCCCCTCGTCCCCGTCCGCTTCATGACCCGCCAGGAACGTGATGGAGGAGGAGAGTCCCCGCTGCGTCAGCGGCACCTCCGCCGCCGCTGCGCAACCTGCGGCCGCCGTGATTCCGGGGACGATCTCGAACGGCACCCCTTCCTTCGACAGGTACTCCGCCTCCTCGCCCCCCCGGCCGAACACCAGCGGGTCGCCGGACTTCAGCCGCACGACCGACTTCCCGGCGCGCGCCAGCTTCGCCATCGCCTCGTGGATCGCCGCCTGCTTCAGCGCGGCGCCGTGCCCGGCCGTCCGCCCGCGCCGGGCGAAGCAGATCTTCGCCGCCTTCGAGGGCGCGAGGGAAAGGATCTCTTCGGGGACCAGGTAGTCATAGATGACGGCGTCCGCGCTCCGGATCAGCCCCAGCGCCCGGACGGTCAGCAGGTCCGGGTCTCCCGGCCCGGCGCCGACGATGTAGACTTTGCCGCTCTCCGCCGCGATCCGCTTCCTGCGGCGTCCCCGCTCCAGCCGAACCGAGACATCGGCGCGATGTTCTTCCAGGAACTCCCGCAGCGCGCGAGACGCCCCCGGATTCCTCCCTTCCGTGGAGACCGCCGCCGTGAACTCCTCTCCCCGCACGACCGCGGGCAGGATGAAGGTGCAGTCTCCGGGAGAATCGGCCGCGTTGACGGGAATCCGCCGCCGCCTCGCGTCCCGCGCAATGCGGCCGTTCAGGCCGCGATCGGACGTTGCCGCGAACACGAGATCGGTTTCTTCCAGCAGCTCCGCCCGGTATTCCCCCCGGATCGCGCGGATCTCTCCGCGCGCCGCGCGCTCCGCGAGCGGCGGAGAGAACTCCCGGGACGCCACCGTGACGGCCGCACCCCCGGAAAGAAGGGCGTCGATTTTTCGCGCCGCGACCGGGCCGGCGCCGACGACGAGCGCGCGCACGCCCTCCAGGTCGAGGAAGATCGGCAGGTATCCCTTTTTCTCCTTCATCGGTTCCTCACAGGTAGTATTCCGGTTCCCCCGCGCCGTACGGATCGGGCAGGACGCTGCCGCGAAGGGCGCTCACGCGAACCTTGTCCCCGCTTCCGAGCCGGTCCGCCAGCGGATGGCTTCGGGGCAGCAGCGCCGCCAGGGGATGCCCTTCCTCCGTGACCGCTTCCACCCGGAGATGGACACCTAAATAGGATACCGTCAACACGGCCGCGACGGTCTGCCCGGATTCTGCGATCCCGTCGACGTGGAGGACCACGTCTTCCGGCCGGAGGACGACCTTGACGCTTCCGCCGGGGACGGCCGCCGGAGAACTATCCGGCATCCGGATCGCGAGGTTCCCGGCGTAGGCATATCCGCGGTAGAGCTGTCCGGGAAGCACGTTGACCTCGCCGACGAACCGCGCCACGAACTCGGTGGCGGGCTTCTCGTAGATCTCCCTCGGAGGCGCCGCCTGTTCGACCCGCCCTTCGTTCATCACCGCGACCCGGTCCCCCAGCTCCATCGCCTCCTGCTGGTCGTGCGTGACGATCAGCGTGGTGATCCCCACCTTCTTCTGGACGGCGGCGATCTCGCGCCGCAGCCGCTCCCGGACCTTGATGTCCAGCGCGGAGAGCGGCTCGTCGAGGAACAGCAGCGACGGGGAGACAGCAAGCGCCCGGGCCAGCGCGACGCGCTGCCGCTGTCCGCCGGAGAGCGTGTCGACCGGCCGTTCCGCCTCCTCCGCGAGCCCCACGAGGTCGAGCGTCTCCGATGCCTTCCTCCGGATCTCGGGAGGAGGCGTCCCGCGGACGCGCAGCCCGAATCCGACGTTCTCCAGGACCGTCATCCGCGGGAAGAGGGCATAGTCCTGGAAGACGAAGCCGATCCCCCGGTCGCGGGGAGGCACGCCGTCCATTGCTTTCCC
>JBFLWB010000102.1 GCA_040758155.1 Thermodesulfobacteriota bacterium | reverse complement strand
GGATGGCCACGGTAGTCATTGTCGCAGCCTCCGCCTCCAATTCCCCTGCGGGGAAAATAATGGCGCCATCGGTGGGATTCGAACCCGCCATCCACGACAACCCTGAAGGGCATGGATGCCCGAATGCTGTGACGGCCATGGATGGCCACGGTCGTTATCGTCTTGGCCTCCGCTCACCAACCTTCGCCATTCCTCCCTATGCAGAGATCGACCGCTTTAATCTCCGCGAATTATGCGCAGATTGTACTTGTTTATGCTGCGAACATCACCGATAATCTCCGCATGAGGTGCGGATAATGTCGACCTATGTACACGAGCTGAGTGGTTGGCCGAACTTCCGTTGGAACGAAGGGCTGGTGGCTCAACGTCTTGCGTCCGTGCGTCATCGGCAGGGGAGGCTGATCGGGCGCATGGATGCTCTTGGTTTCGACCTGCGCGCCGAGGCGGTCTTGGCCACTCTCACCCAGGACGTTCTCAAATCCAGCGAGATAGAGGGCGTGATCTTCGACAAGGATCAAGTGCGCTCCTCCATCGCGCGGCGACTCGGCATGGAAATTGGCGCGCTGGCACCCGCGGATCGGCATGTCGAAGGCGTGGTCGAGATGATGCTCGACGCCACCCGAAAATTCGATGCGCCGCTGACCGGGGAACGCCTGTTCGCGTGGCACGCCGCGCTCTTCCCGACAGGGCGAAGCGGTATGGCCAGGATCATCGTCGGGGGATGGCGCGACGACCGCTCCGGCCCCATGCAGGTCGTCTCGGGACCGATCGGAAAGGAGCACGTTCACTTCGAAGCGCCGAAAGCGTCTCGCCTTCCATCCGAAATGACGGCATTTCTGAAATGGTTCGGTGAAGAGTCTTCGCTGGATCCGGTCCTCAAAGCCGCGCTCGCGCATCTGTGGTTCGTCACCATCCACCCGTTCGACGATGGCAACGGACGCATCGCGCGCGCGATCGCGGACATGGCGCTCGCACGTTCGGAGCAAAGCCCGCAGCGCTTCTACAGCATGTCCGCGCAAATCCAGCAGGAGCGAAGAGAGTATTACGACATTCTGGAATCCACCCAGAAGGGCGATCTCGACATCACCGCATGGCTTGAATGGTTCCTTGCGTGCCTGGACCGCGCCATCGAAGGCGCGGAGAGCGCGCTCTCGGGCGTGTTGCGCAAGGAGCGTTATTGGGACGCCATCAAGGACCAGCCGCTCAACGAGCGTCAGCGCGCGATGATCAAACGGCTGCTGGACGACTTCGAAGGCCGGCTCACCTCATCGATGTGGGCAACGATTACGAAAACATCGCAGGATACGGCTCTGCGCGACATCAGCGACCTGATGAATCGAGGGATCCTCGTGCGCGAGGCCGGAGGCGGCAGAAGCACCAGCTATTCATTGAAGCCATTGGATGGCCGATAGCGGCCCATGTTGCTCCCCGGCGCTGGGGTCTCTGAGACCCCGGATTTCGGCACCCCAGGGGTCCTTGCAGGGGATGCGAATTGTTACCGGTCGGACGGGAAAGGGCTCTTCCAGACGGGCGCGGCGCCGATCCCCCGGAAGGGATCGTTCCGCACTTCCTCCGATTTCCCCGGCTTCCTGGCGACGATCAGGATGTGGTGGGGGATGTAGACCTCGACTGAAAGGATCTGGAGTCCCATGTGGTGGACCGTTTCGACCGCGAGGCGGGTGTCGAAAACGTGGTGATGCAGGCGGCGCCGGACCGGATTCTCCCTCGTGGCTTGCTTGAGATCCTCGATCCCGGGGTACTCCGGCGTGCGGGCGAGGTCGTGCAGCCTCAGGATCTCGTCCATGTGCGTCGCGTCGTCATCGGACACCCGCCGCTCGAAGTCGGCTACCATGTGCGCCAGCGTCGTCACCGGCCTGCGGTGGTCGAAGGTGCCGTCCTTGTGCGGGAGCACGAGCACGATGTGCCCACCCTCCCTGAGGACGCGGGTCCACTCCGACAACGCCCGCAGCGGGTTGGCCACGTGCTCCAGCGCGTGCGACGAGAGGACGAAATCGTACGAGGCCGGCGCGATGCGTGAGAGGTCGGCGGCCTCCATGACGTATTGGACGCCGGGCGCGCGCAGCCGGCTGTACCGGAACGTGCGGCCTTCCTCGATTGCCGTCTCGAACCTGTACAGGGGATCGGAGGCCCGATGGCTGAGATTGCAGTTGTCGACCCGGCCGGCGACCGCGTAAACGGGGAACAGCCTGCCCAGCTTGAACACGCTGCTCGGCCCGCCGATCTCGAGGCCGATCTTCCCTTTAAATAGCGGAATGCACCGGCGGTAGCACCGGAGGCGGCGGGGACGGATCCGCGCGGCCAGGGCGTCGAAGAAGGCCGTTATCCTGTACGAATCGAACGGGAGCCGCATCGCCGACATTATACATGCAGGGGGTCGTCCGGAAAGAACGCCAGGCTCGCCGACGCGACGACGACCAGGACGCTGCCGATGTTGTGCACGATGGCGGCCATGATGGGCGTGAGCCATCCCATGCCTCCGGCGACGACCGCGGCGGCGTTGAACGCCAGCCCGAACGCGAGGTTGATCTTGATGATTCCGAGCATCCTGCGGGACAGGCGGATCAGCCAGGGCAGCCGGGAAATGTCGTCGTGGGTGAGGGCGATGTCCGCGGCCTCCAGGGCGACGTCGGTCCCCGCGCCCCCCATGGCCACGCCGACCCGGGAGGACGCCAGCGCCGGCGCGTCGTTGATCCCGTCGCCGATGAACATGACCGGCAGCTCCCTCGACTGGTACGTCCGGATGATCTCCACCTTGTCGCGCGGCTTCAGGTTCGCGTAGACCCGGCCGATGCCGACCGAGTCGGCCACGCGCCGCGCCGCCTTTTCATGGTCGCCGGACAGGATGGCGGTTTCGCGGATCCCGAGGCCGTGGAAATTCCGGACGGTCGTGCCCGCGGTCGGCCGGACATGATCCGAAACGTTCAGCAGGCCGACGGGCGCCTGATCCCGGTACACGACCAGCGGCGTGACGCCGAGGGAGATCGATTCGTCGATCCGTTTCCGGAGGTGCCCGGGAAACGCGGCCGCGTCCGCGCATAGGGAGACGCCGCCGACCTCGATGACCGAGCCGTCCACCATCGCCCGGACGCCGAGCCCGATCTCGTGGAAGGCGTTTTCCGCCCCGCGGACGGCCACCTTGGCGTAATGCGCGGCCTTCAGGACCGCCCGGGCCAGCGGGTGGGTGCAGTGCTGCTCGGCGCTGGCGGCGCAGGCGAGGAGCTCCTCCCTGCCGACGCCGTCCGTGCAGGCGATCTCGACGACCCGGGGCTCTCCCAGCGTCAATGTCCCGGTTTTATCGAACAGGACCGCTTTCACGGAAGCGGCCTGCTCGAGGTGCCGCCCCCCCTTGACCAGGATCCCGGCGCGGGCCGCGCGCCCCAGCGCCGCCACCGTCGCCGTAGGGGCCGCCAGGATCAGCGCGCAGGGGCAGCCGACGATCAGGACCGCGATGGCCCGGCCGACCTCGCCCGTGTAGATCCACGCGACGCCGGCGCAGAGCAGGATCGCGGGCGTGAACCATGTCGCGTAACGGTCGATGAGCCGCACGGCCTCGGGCCGGTGCGACTCGGCCTCGCTGACTAGCTGGATGACCTTGCCCAGCGTCGTGTCCCGACCGACCTTCGTCGCGCGGGCTTCCAGCACGCCGTTGTAGTTCAGGGTGCCTGCGAGGATGGCGTCCCCGGCACGCTTTTCCAGCGGCAGCGATTCACCGGTCATGACCGATTCGTCGACCGCCGAGACGCCCGATACGATCACGGCGTCGACCGGGATGCGTTCCCCCGGCTTGACGAGAATATGGGCGCCGACCGCCACCTCTTCGACCGGAACGGTCTTTTCCGCCCCGCCTTCCAGGACCACCGCCGTCTGCGGCGAGATGCGGACCAGCGACTGGATCGCCCTGCGGGCCGAATCGCTGGTCGCCCGTTCGATCAGCCCGCCGAGCGTCATGACGAAGCTGACAACCGCGGCGGCCAGGAATTCCCCCTGGAGCAGGCTGGCGACGATGGCCAGGCTGACCAGCTCGTCGACGTTGACCTTCCGTTCGATCAGCCCCTTGACTGCCCCCCAGACGATGGGCGATCCGTTGATGAGGACGGAAGCCAGGGCGAGCGCGTTTCCCATAAAGCTCGGGGACCCGCCGCCGGAGTCGACGGCGTAGCTGGCCAGCGCCAGGAGGGCGGCGCCGGACGCGATGTAGAAATCGCGCGACCTGAAAAGTTCCTGGTATACGCCCAGCTTCGAGAAACGGCCGATCATCCGATACTCCCTATTTGCCGAACTTGCCGAACAGGTCGACGACTTCCTTTATCCGATCCGGTCCGCGCTCCCGGCCGCGGATCGCGTCCGTCACGCACCCTTTCAGGTGGTCCTCCAGGATCATGCCGCCCAGCGCCCGCAAGGCGCCTTCCGTGGCGGCGATCTGCTTGAGCACCTGCATGCAGTCCCGGTTTTCCTCCACCATCTTCTTCAGGCCGCGGGTCTGTCCTTCGATGCGGTTGATCCGCGCGATCAGCTTCGGGTGGTCGTCGCCGCAGAGGGGCATCGCGTCCTCCTTATACATATACTTGGTATGAGTATATCGACGGTCCGGGCCCGCCGTCAAGCTGGGACCTTCTCGCGGGGACCTCCTCGCTTGAAATGCCCCACGGAATCCCGTAACATACACATTCCCGCCGAGGGTGCGCCGGCGGTCAGGCCCGCCGCAACGGAATGCGGCAAACCCCGTCAGGTCCGGAAGGAAGCAGCGGTAGCCGCACAACTCCGTGTGCCGGCGGTTCCCCTGGCCGCCGGCGGACCCCCGGTGGAGGTTCCCGGGGGACGACCGATGGCCTATGAGGCGTTGGCGCGAAAGTGGCGCCCGAGGACGTTCGAGGAGATCGTCGGGCAGGGCCACGTCTCCCGCGCCCTCGCCAACGCCATCGCCTCCGGGAAGATCCATCACGCCTACCTGTTCTCCGGCACTCGCGGCGTCGGGAAGACCACCTTCGCCCGGATCCTCGCCCGCGCCCTCAACTGCGAAAAGGGGCCCACCCCCGCACCGTGCCTCGCCTGCTCCGCGTGCGAGGAGATCGGGTCGGGGAGCGGCGCCGACGTCCAGGAGATCGACGGGGCGTCCAACACCGGCATCGACGACATCCGCCGCCTGCGGGAGAACGCCGCCTACGCCCCCTCCCGGCTCCGCTACAAGATCTACATCATCGACGAAGTCCACATGCTGTCGAAGGCGGCCTTCAACGGGCTGCTCAAGACGCTGGAGGAGCCGCCGCCGCACGTGGTCTTCATTTTGGCGACCACCGAGCCGAACCGGATCCCCGACACGATCCTTTCGCGCTGCCAGCGCTTCGATTTCCGGATGCTCACCGACTCCGAGGTGCGGGGGCGCCTCGACGAGATGGCCCGGGCGGAAGGGGTGGCCGTGGAAGAGGACGCCCTCTCCCTCATGGCCCGGTACGCCTTCGGGTCGATGCGGGACGGGCAGTCGATCTTCGAGCAGGCGGCGGTTTCCGGGGCGGGGACCGTCACGGCGGCGCTGGTCGAAGGGATGCTGGGGCTGGTGGGGACGGAGGCCGCCATCGACCTCGCAGCGGCCGCGGTGCTCGAAGGGGCGGGGCCCGCGCTGGCCC
>JBFLWB010000101.1 GCA_040758155.1 Thermodesulfobacteriota bacterium | reverse complement strand
CGCATTTCTCACCAGCCTCCTACTGCGGCGGCGGATACGGGCATGTCTACTGCGTTGCGCTCGGTCGGGCTCCTCGACGCACTTTCAAGTGCGCCTCCGGGGCCCTCGGTCGCGACGCCTTGTAGCCACACCCGTCTCCACCGCCTCGCTACGGACGCTGGTGAGAAATGCGGGCTATGGCTGTAAGGTGTGGGATTATATACGGCGGATGGAGACCGTGGCAAGGCCGCCGGAGGAGGCGGGAGGATGCCGTCCGCAGAAGCGCTGATCGTAATGGGCAAGGCGCCGATGGCCGGCCGGGTGAAAACGCGGCTTTGCCCGCCGCTGACGCCCGGCGACGCCGCCGCGCTGTGCGCCTGCATGCTGGAGGACACGGTGTCCGAGATGGCCTCCCTCCGGGGGGTCCGCCGGTACCTCTTCATCGACCCGCCCGGCGCGGCGGGTAACCTGCGCGCCCCCCCGTACGACGCGTTCGAGACGTTCCCTCAGCGCGGCAGGAACCTCGGGGAACGGATGGCGCATGCCGCGGAGATCGCGTTCCGGCGCGGGGCGAAGGCGGTGACGATCGTCGGGGCGGACTGCCCCACCCTCTCCGCCGCCAGGGTGCGGCTGGCGTTCCAAGAGCTCGGCCGCGGCGCGGGCGTCGTCCTCGGCCCCGCGAGGGATGGGGGCTACTACCTCGTCGGGCTGTCCGGACCGGACACGCGACTCTTCCGCGGGATCGGATGGGGGACGCCGGCGGTCCTGTCGGAGACGGCCGAGCGTCTGCGGGCAGCGGGGACGCCGTTCGCGTTCCTTCCACCGGAGCGGGACATCGACATCCCCCAAGACCTGGCCGCCTTTCGCGCATGGGCGAAAACCCGCCGCGTTCCCGCCTGTCCGCGAACCCGGAGCTGGGTCACTTCCCGGTTCGCCGCGGAGGCAGCCCCTTTTGCCGGGGCAGGTTGAACCGGCGCCCTTCGCCCAGGTCCACGATCCCCGCCCGCAGGGTGACGGCGTCGGCGCCCTCGGGCACCTCGAGCTCGAAGGTTCCGGACTCGCCGCGGAACAGCGCTCCCTCCCCCCGGAACGGCGATTTCGGGAAGACGCGCTTCCTTTCCACCCTCCCGTCGCTCCAGCGGAACTCGGCCGTCACGCCGATCGACCGCAGGGAGAGGTCGGGGATGTCCTCTCCCCGGTTGGTCAAGGTCCCCTTCAGCAGCACGGTGCGCCCTCCGGACTTCTCGTGCGCGACCTCCATGGGAAACACGGGGTCCTCGGGGATCTCGACCTTCAGCCCCGTGACCAGCAGGAACAGGATCCACAGGACCGGGACCGCGATCAGGACGGGAATCGCGGCTTTAAGCCATTTTCCGTACTCGCGGTAAAACCGCTTCCAGGCGGGGAACGTCTCCGGCGGGACGAGGAGCTCCCGGATGTCCCGGGCTTCCTCCTTTTCCGGAACCGGCGCCACCGGCTGTTTGCAGAACGGGCAGGCCGCCAGGTCGGCGGGGATCCGGACGTCGCAGCGCGGGCAGGTGACCTCGTTCGCGGTCATGCGCCCCCCGTCATTCCCCCGCGTCCGGGGACAGGAACTCGGCGAGGAGCCGGACCGGCGCTCCCGACGGCCCCGGAGCGTATCCCCTCTTCTCCTTCTCGACCCAGGCGGTCCCGGCGATGTCGAAGTGGGCCCAGGGAGTGTTCCCCGCGAACTCCTTCAGGAAATATCCCGCGGTGATCGTGCCCGCCTCGGGCCCGCCGATGTTCTTCAGCTCCCCGATGTCGCTCTTGATCTGCTCGAAATACTCCTCGTGCAGCGGCAGCTCCCAGGCCTTCTCCCCCGAGGCGGCGGACGCCCTCTTCAGCCGCGCGACCAGCGCCTCGTCGTTCCCCATCAGCCCCATGTTCACGCCTCCGAGGGCGACCACGCAGGCGCCCGTCAAGGTCGCGGCGTCGATCATCGCCTCCGGATTGTACTTCCGGAGGGCGTACGTCATCGCGTCGGCGAGGATCAGCCGCCCCTCCGCGTCCGTCGACAGGATCTCGACCGTCTTCCCCGACATCATCCGGAGAACGTCCCCGGGGCGGTACGCCGTCCCCGACGGCATGTTCTCGACCGCGGGCACGACGGCCACCACGTTCTTCCGGACGCCGAGCGCCGCGCAGGCGCGCAGCGTCGCCAGCATCCCGGCGGCCCCGGCCATGTCGTACTTCATCTTCTCCATCCCTTCCCACTTCTTCAGGGAGATCCCGCCCGTGTCGAACGTCACGCCCTTCCCCACCAGGGCTGTCCATCTCCCGCCCGGCGCGCCGCCGCGGTACTCCGCCGCGATCAGCCGCGGCGGGGCCTGGCTGCCCAGCCCCACCGCGAGGATCCCTCCGGCCTTCAACGCCGTCAGCTCCGGCACGCCCATCACGCGGACGCGGATCCGGGCCGCCGCCCGGGAGTCGAGCCCCGCGCCGACTTTCTTCGCGGCCCGGGCGAGGTCGTCCGGGCGGAGCTCCCCCGGCGGCGTCGCGACCAGCGCCCGCCCCCAGTTGATCGCTTCGCCCAGCCGGACGCCGCGGGAGACGCCCTCGCGCACCCGCGGGAACGCTTTTTCGTCCCGTTCCACGAACAGGAACCGGTCGACGCGGTGCCCTTTCTCCTGCTTGTACCTGTCGAAGTCGAAAGAGGACAGGGCGGCGCCGAGGGCGGCGAACCGCGCGGCGGTTTCGGGCGGCACCCCTCCCTGTCCGGCGCCGTGGACGACGGATGCGACGGTCCCCAGCTTCATCCGCTTCGCGGCTTTCAGGACGGGCAGCGCGACCTGCCGCGCCGTGTCCGGAGTGAACTTGTCCCGCTTGCCGAGCCCCACGACGAGGACGCGCGGCGCGGAAACCCCGCGGCCGGGGCGGAGGAAGAACGTCTCGCCCAGCTTCCCGTCGAAATCCTTCTCCCGGACCGCCGCGGCGATGGCGCCGCCGATCGCCTTGTCGACCGCGCCCGTCGCGCCGCCGGGCTCCCCGGAATCCTCGAACAGGTTCACGACGATCATGTCGGCCTTGACCGTTCGGATATCGCCGGATACGCACTCTATGCGCATTCGCTCCCCCTATATCCCCAGGTATGCCTCTCTCACATGCTTGTCGTTCAGCAGCTCCTTCCCCGTTCCCTGCAGGACGATCCGCCCGTTTTCGAGGACATAGGCGCGGTCGCACATGGCGAGGGTCTGGCGGACGTTCTGCTCCACCAATAGGACCGTGACCCCCTCCCGGTTGATCCGCTTCGCGATCTCGAACACCTCCTGGACGAGGATGGGGGAAAGCCCCAGCGACGGCTCGTCGAACATCAGGACCTTCGGCAGCGCCATCAGCCCCCGCCCGATGGCGCACATCTGCTGCTCCCCGCCGCTCATGGTCCCGGCGACCTGCTTCCTGCGCTCCTTCATCCGCGGGAAGAGCTCGTAGACCCAATCCATCGTCTGCGCACGCCGCCTCTTCGCCTCCGGTGCGAGGGAGCCCATGACGAGATTCTCCTCGACCGTCATTTCGCGGAACAGCCGCCGGGCCTCGGGGACGTGGACCACCCCCTGCCCGATGACCTTGTCCGGCGGCATCCGGTCGAGTCGGACGCCCTGGAACTCGATGGAGCCCCGCTGCGGTTTGAGAAGGCCGGAAATCGCCTTGAGGGTGGTCGACTTCCCCGCGCCGTTGGCGCCGACCAGGACCAGGATCTCCTTCTCCCGGACTTCGAAGGAGACGTCCCACAGGACCTGGAGGTCCCCGTAGAACACGTCGATGCCGGATACCTTAAGCATAGTCCGTCCCGAGGTAGGCCTCGATCACCGCGGGGTTCTCCGCCACTTCCTTCGGGGTCCCCTCGGCGATCGTCTGGCCGAAGTTGATGGCGTGGATCCGGTCGGATATCGTCATGATCACGTGCATGATGTGCTCGATGATGATGACCGTCGTGCCGTTGTCCCGGATCTTCCGGATGAGGTTGATGGCCGCGAGGAGCTCCGTCGGGTTCAGCCCCGCCGCCGTCTCGTCGAGCAGCAGGAGCTCCGGATTCGTGGCCATCGCGCGGGCGATCTCCAGCCGCTTGCGCCCGGCGATGGGGAGCGACTTGGCGAGGACGTCCTTCGACCGGATCAGCCCGCAGAAATCCAGGATCTCCATGGCGTGGTCCTTCGCCTCCCGCATGGAGTTCACGCGGGAGAAGGACGCGGCGATGACGTTGTCCCGCACGGTCATCCTCCCGAGCGGCTTGACCACCTGGAAGGTCCGGCCGATCCCCATCCGGCAGATCTTGTGGGGCTTCATCCCCTGGATCTCCCGGTCCTTGAAGACGACCTTGCCGGAGTTCGGGGCGTAGACGCCGCTGATCATGTTGAACAGCGTGGTCTTCCCGGAGCCGTTCGGCCCGATCAGGCCCAGGATCTCCCCCTGCTCCACCTTGAAGCTCACCTCGTTGACGGCCGTCAGGCCGCCGAAGGTCTTGACCAGCTTGTCCACCCGGAAGAACGCCACGCCGGACTCCTTATCTATTCGGCCGGATGCGGAACACCTTCCGCTTGACCTTTTCCCAGTCGCCCACGACGCCGTTGGGGAGGTAGAGGATGACGACGATGACCAGGATGCCGAAGCCCAGGACGTGCGCCTTCTTCACGGCGTCGCCCAGCGCTGCGATCGCCCCGATCCCGGCCGCCTTCCCGATGTACGCGAAGAGGCCGAAGAACCCCGTCCGGAACAGCTCCTGGAAAGCCACCATGATGAATGCGCCGACGGTCGGCCCGTAGATCGTGCCCACCCCTCCGACGATGGCGACCAGGATCGCCATGACGGAGTAGTCGTGGAGGGAGAAGACGACGTGCGGGTCGATGAATCCCATGTAGTTCATGTAGAGCGCCCCCGCCATCCCGGTCCAGAAGGCGGAGACCGCCAGGGAGATGTTCTTGTACAGCGTCGTGTCGATTCCGAGGCTCGCGGCGGCGTCCTGGTCCTCCCGGATGGACACGAAGTAGTATCCGGGCTTGGACCGCATGATGGCCTGGATGCTCAGAACGGTCAGGAACGCCAGTCCGAGCGTGATGTAGTAGTAGGGAACCTTGGAGACGAACGTGGGCATGATCATGATCCCCACCATGCCGCCGGTGAACGCCTCCGCGATCGTCGCGATGTGCCGGATCCCCTCCCCCAGGGCCAGCGACGCCAGGGCGAAGTACGCGCCTCTCAGCGGGAAGCAAATGGCGCCAAACGGGAGGCCGATCAGGAACGCAAGGATCCCCCCGAACGCCATCCCCCACCACGGAGAGACCTGAAGGTGATGGAAGAGCAGCCCCGCGGTGTAGGCCCCCACCCCGAAGAATGCGGCGTGGCCGAAGGAGACCTGCCCGGTGAAGCCCGCCAGGAGGTTCCACGCGGAGCCGATGACGACCCACAGCAGGAACAGGATCATCAGGTGAAGGAAGTAGTTGCTCTGAAGGACAAGCGGAAGCGCGGCCAGGACCGCCAGAAGGAGCAGGGGGACGAGGTGCTTTTTCATCGGGCGCTCCCGGTCATCAGACTTTCGTCAGCCGCTTGAAGCCGCCGGGCAGGAACAGCAGCACGAGGATGAAGATGGTGAGGCCGACGATGTCCTCGAACTCCATCCCGAAATAGGTCGCCCCGAGGCTCTCCGCCAGCCCGAGCGTCACGCCGCCGAAGATGGCGCCCACGGTCGATCCCAGCCCCCCCAGGATCGTGATGATGAACGCCTTCGCGGTGAAAGGCCCGCCGATGTCCGGAAAGATGTAGTAGACCGGCGCGAGCAGGCAGCCTGCGGCCGCGACCAGAGCTGCGCCGATCCCGAAGGTGATCACCGTGATCCGCGCGGTGTTCACCCCCATCAGGGTCGCCGCGTCCTTGTCCTGGGCCGTCGCGCGGATCGACCGCCCCAGGTCGGTCTTGAGGAGGAACCAGAACATGGCGGCGGTGAAGACGAGGGCGATCCCGAAGGCGATCGTCAGCGCCACGCTGAAGGAGACGTTCCCGAGGGAGAAGGTCCGGTTGGCGTACTCCGTCGTGACGTACTTGTAGTCCGAGGTGAAGGTGAACCTGGCGATCTCGGTCATCGCCATCCCGATCCCCACCGTCATGAGGACCTGGTTCTCCGGGAGGATCGTCTCGACCTTGATGAGCGGGTTCAGCAGGAACTTCTGGATCGTCACGCCCAGGAGGAACAGGAGCGGCATGGCGACCAGGAGCGAGACGTACGGATCGACCCCCATCGTGTTCAGGACGAAGGTGATATACATCGCCAGCATCATCAGCTGCCCGTGGGCGAGGTTGATGATCCCCATGACTCCCATGATGAGGGTCATCCCGATGCCGATCAGCGCGTACAGCCCGCCCTTCAGGAGGCCCGCCACGAGGGTCTGAAGGAAAACATCCATACGATCTCCCGTTTCGACGGCCGCCGGGGCCGATGAATGGATCCGCCGGGCGGCGGGGAATCACCGCCCGGCGGTCGCGTCAGGTACGCTCTACGGACGGCTTTACTTGCGGCTGCTCCAGGGCGGAGTCGGGTAGATGTACTTCTTCGTGGCCACCTTCGTGGGCCACACCGCCTCCAGCTCCCCTTTCTGCCACTGCACGAGATAGGTGTCGAGCTTGTTCTGCTGCGTCTTCTTCCCGTAGGAGACGAACTTGACCGGGCCGAAGGCGGTCATCATGTCGGTGGTCGTCAGGGCGTCCCGCACGGCCTGGGGCGTCACGTTCGGGGAGCCCTTGGCGCGCTTCAGCGCGTCGGCGACGACGTACATCGTCGCGTACGCTTCCGCGCCGTGGTACTCGGTCTCGGAGCCGTACTTCTTCATGAACTTGTTGAAATATTCCTTCGCGCCCGGGAACGGCAGCGTCTCCACCCACAACGTGGCGGAGTAGACGTAATCCGCCGCGCTCCCCGCGCTCTTGGCGAATTCGGGAAGGGTGAATCCCGCCCCGCCGCCGACGAACATCTTCGGGTTGATCCCCAGCTCCTTCGACTGGCGCATCAGCAGGGAGGCGTCCATGACATAGGAGACCATGTAGATCATGTCGGGGTTCGCCGCCTTGACCTTCGTGAGGATCGGCTTGAAGTCGATCGCGCCCGCCTGGTACCCCTCCTTCACCAGGATGTTCAGGCCCGCGGCCTTGGCGTCGGCCTCGAACGACTTCGAGCTGGACTGCCCGAAGGCGCTGTTTTCATACAGGAGCGCCACGGATTTCACGTCCTTGGCCACTTCCTTCAGGAAGGACTCCACCGCCGCGGGATATTCGCTGGCCGGCGGGTTGACGCGGAACACGTATTCGTAGCCCTTCTCCGTGATGTCGTCGGCCGAGCCCGTGCAGATGACGAAGGGGACCTTGAACTGCTGCGCGACCGGCGTGGCCGCCGCCGTGACGGAGCTGGAATACCCTCCGGTGAGGACGGGGACCTTGTCGCGGGAGATCAGCTTCTCGACCCCGGACCGCCCGACGTCGGGCTTGCCGGTATCGTCCTCGAAGATCAGCTCGATCATCGCGCCGTTGACGCCGCCCTTGCCGTTGATCTCCTCGACGGCCATCTCGTACGAGCGCTTTTCGATCTCGCCGAACTTCGCCTGCGATCCGGTAAGGGGGAGAAGGACGCCCACCTTTATCTTCTCCGCGGCGGAAGCGCCGCCCGCGACGATCAGGGACAGCGCCGCGGCCAATACCAGGCATTTTCCGATTTTCATGGTCGTGGTCCTCCTGAGTCTGAATTGTTGATGAACACGAGGCGGCGAAACGCCGTTTCATCCGTTGCGCGTGTCGTTGAAGTTTATCATGAATCCGCAGGGGAGTTTACAAACTTTCCCCCCCGCGCGTTGACTTCTCGCTCCCGGTATATTACCGTCAATTCCCATGCCGAGATCGCTTCGCGCTTCGATTCCCCGGACGGTCCTGCTCCTCTTCCTGTTCCTGTTCTCCGCCGGATGCTCCGAGAAGCTGTCCCGCCAGGCCGGCCTCACGGACGCCGGCCTGTATGCCCGGGGACAGCAGAGGGCGGACCGGGGGAAGCACGAGGAAGCCGCCGAAGCGTTCCAGCTTCTCATCGAGAGATTTCCCACCTCCCCCCTGGCGCCGCGGGCGCAGTTCGGCCTGGCGTCGAGCCGCATGGCGAACAAGGAGAAGATCGAGGCGGAGGTGGCGTTCGACGATTACCTGCGCCTGTACCCCGGCGACTCCCGGGTCCCCGACGCGCTCTTCCTGAAGGGGGACCTGCTGTTCGGCCAGATCCTGGCGCCGGGCCGTTCCCAGGACCGGACGCGAGAGGCCATCGAAAGCTACCGGAAGTTCCTCGAGAAGGAACCGGGCACGGAGCGGTCCGCGACGGCCGCCGCCCGGATCCGGGAGCTTCGCGGCCGGCTGGCCCTCCACGAGAAGCTGGTGGTCGTGCACTACCTCAAGCGGAAGCTGTACCTCAGCGCCGAGCTGCGGGCGCAACGGGCGGTCGCCGAATATCCCGACACGGCCGCCGCGCCCGGGCTGTATTCCCTGCTCGCCGAAGCGATGGAAAAGCAGGGGAAGAAGGAGGAGGCGTCCCGGGTCCTCAGGACCCTCGAGGAAAAATACCCGCAGCACGGGGGCGGAAAACGGTGAGCCGCAAGCTGGCAGGGCTGATCCGGCTGGGGAAGGACGCCTTCATGAAGATGGATTACGCGAGGGCGGAGAGGCACTTTCGGGAGGCTCTCGAGGGAGGCGCGGAATATCCCGACATCCACTACACGCTCGGCCTGATCGATCACCAGAAGGGCAACTACCGCCAGGCCGCGGACCGGTTCGAGAAGGCGATCTCCCTCCATCCCGAGTACACGGAGGCGCTGCTCTCGCTGTCGATCACCCTGAACGACATGGGCCTTTACGAGGACGCGCGGAGAGCGTACGACCGGGCGTCGATCGTCCTTTCGCGGCACGGCGTCCCGCCGGAGAGGAACATGGTCCGCGGGCGCGTCGCGAACCTGCACAAGGAGCTCGGGGAGCTGTACCTCGCCCTGGGGCAGTTCGACGAGGCCATCTTCGAGTTCCGGAAGGCGCTCGCGGCGGCGCCGCGGTATCCCGATCTGCGGGTGCGGCTCGTGACGGCGCTCCGGGAGGCGGGCCGGGCGGAACAGGCGATGGCCGAGGTGGACGCCTTCCTGTCAGAGGCGCCGGGCAACCCCGCGGCGCTGGTGCAGAAGGGGATCCTCCTGTACACGGCAGGCAACCGCGCGAAAGCGCGGGCCGCCTGGGAAGAGGCGCTTTACCGGGACCCGCTCAACAAGGTCGTGCAGCTCTACCTGAATACGCTCAACCGCGAGCAGTCCGAGGGATAGCCCCTCACCACCCCGAAAGGGTGGCCAGCGCGTCGGGCAGCTTCTCGACGGCCGGGCCGCCCGCCTGGGCCATGTCCTTGCGCCCTCCCCCGCCGCCGCCCACCGCCGCGGCCGCCTTCTTCACGATCTCGGACGCGGAGTATTTCGACGTCAGGTCGGAAGTGACGCCCGCGACGAGGTGGCACCGTTCCCCTTCCCTGGCGCCCAGCAGCAGCAGCCCGCTCCCGAGCTTCCCCTTGACGCTGTCGGCCAGCTCCCGCAGCGCCGCGGGATCCATCGGCTCCACTTCGGCCGCGACCCTCCGGACGCCCCCGCGCTCTTCCGCCTTGGCCAGGATCTCTCCCACGAGGTCGCGCGCCGAGCGCCGGCGCGCCTCCTGGAGCGCCTTTTCCAGCGTCTTGATCTGCGCGGCGAGCTTGCGGACGCGCTCCGGGACCTCGGCGCCCCCGACCTTCAGCTCGCGCGCGACGCCGTGGAGCGTCTCTGCCTCCTGCCGCAGCTGCCGCCAGGCGGGCAGCCCGGTCACCGCCTCGATCCGGCGGACCCCCGCGGCAAGCGCCCCTTCCGACAGCAGGCGGAACAGGCCGATCTCCGCTGTGTTCCGGACGTGGGTCCCGCCGCACAGCTCCTTGCTCACTCCCTCGACCGTCACCATGCGGACGACGTCGGCGTATTTCTCGCCGAAAAACGCCATCGCTCCCGCGGCGACCGCTTCCTCGTACGGAAGCTGCTCCCACCGGACGGGGCGCGCCGCGAAGACCGCCTCGTTGACCGCTTCCTCTACGGAGGCCAGCGCCTCCGGGGAGAGCCCCTCGAAGTGGCTGAAGTCGAACCGGAGCTTGTCGGGTCCCACGTAGGACCCCGCCTGCTTGACGTGCGTCCCCAGGACCTTGCGCAGCGCCGCCTGCAGCAGGTGCGTCGCCGTGTGGTTCCCCTGCGTGACCCTTCTTTTCCCGCCGTCCACCGACAGATGCGCGATCCGGCCTTCCCGCACCGCGCCTTCGACGACCTTCGCGCGGTGAATGACGATCTCCGGGGAGGGGCGGCGGGTGTCCGTGACCTGGAGGGAGAACCCGTCGCCGGAGATCGTCCCCGTGTCGCCCACCTGGCCGCCGGACTCGCCGTAGAACGGCGTCTGGTCCGTGACGACGTCCACCTCTTCCCCCCGGTCCGCGGAGGCGACCCGCACGCCGGCCAGGAAGAGCGCCTCGATGCGCGCGTCCGCCTCCTGCCGCTCGTAGCCGACGAAGACCGATCCGGCGCCGGACCGCGCGAGCTCGGACGCCACGGGATCGTGGGCGCCGATCTCGCCGCCCTTCCACGAGACCCTCGACTGGGCCCGCTGCTTCTCCATCTCCGCCTCGAAGCCGGCCGCGTCGAGGGTCACCCCCCGCTCCCGGCACAGGTCGGCGGTCAGGTCGACGGGGAAGCCGTAAGTATCGTAGAGCTTGAACGCCGCGCCTCCCGGAAACACGCCGGCGCCCGCCCCTTTCATCCGCGCGAACTCGTCCTCGACCATCCGCAGCCCCGCGTCCAGCGTCTCGAGGAAGCGGCGCTCCTCCTGGAACGCCACCGTGTCGATGAAGGAGGCGCTGTTCGTCAGCTCGGGGTAGGCCGGCGAGAATTCACGGACCACGGAACCGGCCACCTTGTGGAGGAACGGCCCCTCGAATCCCAGCTTCTTCCCGTGCCGCAGGGCGCGGCGCATGACGCGGCGAAGGACATAACCCCGCCCCTCGTTGGAGGGCATGACGCCGTCCGCGATGAGGAAAGCGACGGCGCGCGCGTGGTCGGCGATAACGCGCATCGGCGCGTCGAGCTCGGGCCCGCTCCCGTAGCGCTTCCCGCAGAGGCGGGAGATCTCCGACAGGATCGGCCGGAACAGGTCGGTGTCGTAGTTGCTCGGGACCCCCTGGACCACCGCCGCGAGCCGCTCGAGCCCCATGCCGGTGTCGATGCTGGGCCGGGGCAGCGGCGCCTTCGTCCCGCTCTCGTCCTGGTTGAACTGCATGAACACCAGGTTCCAGATCTCGAGGAAGCGGTCGCAGTCGCAACCGACGGCGCACCCGGGCCGCCCGCAGCCGGTCCCCTCCCCCTGGTCGTAGATGATCTCGGAGCACGGCCCGCAGGGGCCCGTCGGCCCCATCGCCCAGAAGTTGTCCTTCTCGTCGAACCGGACGATCTGCGACGCCGGAAGCCCCATCGTCTTGTGCCAGATATCGTACGCCTCGTCGTCCTCCCGGAACACGGAGGCGGTCATCCGCTTCCCGTCGAGGCCGATCTCCCGCGTGAGGAACTCCCACGCAAAATGGATCGCATCCTTCTTGAAGTAGTCGCCGAAGGAGAAGTTCCCCAGCATCTCGAACAGGGTGTGGTGGCGGGCCGTGTAGCCGACGTTCTCCAGGTCGTTGTGCTTGCCGCTCACGCGCAGGCACCGCTGGGCCGTCGTCGCCCGCTTCCACTGGGTCGCGGCGAGGTCGAGGAACACCTCCTTGAACTGGACCATCCCCGCGTTGGTGAACAGCAGCGTCGGGTCGTTCCCGGGGACGAGCGAGGCGCTCGGCAGGATCTTGTGCCCGTTCCGCTCGAAATACGAAAGGAAAGCGGAGCGAAGCTCCGCGCCCGTCTTCGACATCTATCCGTCTCCTTCCTCGTTCACGGCGATTCGCCGGCCGACGGCCTTCCGGCAGGCGTCCGGGGGGAAGCCGCGCCCGGCGAGGAACCGGTACGCCTTCGCGGCGCCCTCCCTCCCGGCGGGGATACCCCCGCGAAACTTTTTCTTGAGCGCCCGCGCGGCCGCCTCCTCGACGTCCGCCGCGGGGCACTCCTCCCGGAGCGCCTCCTCGATGATGTGCCGCGGGAAGAGGCGCACGGAAAGCTTCCCGGCGATCTTCGCGGGGCCGTACATGCGCCCCTCCCGCCAGGAGCGGACGAGCTGCCGGCAAAGGGCCGCGTCGTCGAGCAGCCGCAGCTCGCGCAACCGGGCGAGGACCGGCGGGACGTCGGATTCCGCGTGCCCCTTCCGCGCCAGCCGGAACGCCACCTCCCCCTCGCTCAAGGGGCGGCGCGCCAGCATTCCCATGGCAAGCTCCAGGGGATTTCCCGGGGCGGGGGAGCCGCCGTCCTTACGTTCCCTTCTTTTCGGGGCCATCCTTGTCGAAGTCGTCCCAGGTCAGGTCCGACGTAGAGGAGACGCCCCGGACCCGCAGCGAGAAGTCGTCGGGATTGCTGGCCTGCCGCAGCGCCTCGTCGAGCGTGATGAGGTTCTCCTTGAGCAGCCCCATCAGCGACTGGTCGAACGTCTGCATCCCGTAGCTCACGAACCCCTGCTGGATCGCTTCCCGGATCTTGCGGGTCTTGTCCTTGTCCTCGATGTACTCCCGGACGCGGGCGGTGTTCAGAAGAACCTCCACCGCCGGGACGCGCCCCTGCCCGTCCGCGCGGGGCACGAGCCGCTGGGAGATGACGGCCTTGAGGACCGAGGCGAGCTGCAGCCGTATCTGCTTCTGCTGGAAAGGGGGGAAGGACGCGACGACCCGGTTGATCGTCTCCCCGGCGTCGAGGGTGTGCAGCGTGGAAAAGACCAGGTGCCCCGTCTCCGCGGCGGTGATCGCGGTCTCGATCGTCTCGAGGTCGCGCATCTCGCCGACGAGGATCACGTCGGGGTCCTGGCGCAGGGCGCTCTTGAGGGCGTCGGCGAACGAGGAGGTGTCCACGCCGAGCTCCCGCTGGTTGATGATGCTCTTGTTGTCCCGCAGGAGGAACTCGATGGGGTCCTCGATCGTCATGATGTGGCAGCTTCGGTTCGTGTTGATGAACTGCACCATGGAGGCCAGCGTGGTGGACTTGCCGCACCCGGTGGTCCCCGTGCACAGGACCAGGCCGCGCTCCTCGAGCGCGATCTTCTCCATCACCTTGGGGAGGTGCAGCTCCTCGAAGGGCTTCACTCCGACCGGGACGAGCCGCAGGACGATGCCCATCGTCCCGCGCTGCTGGAAGATGTTCACGCGGAACCGCCCCAGCCCCTGGACGCTGTAGGCGCAGTCGAGCTCGTGGTGCTTCTCGAACCGGCTCTTCTGGTCCTCGCGGAAGATCATGCCGCTCATCGCGACGAGGTCGTCCGCCTTCAGCGGCTCGGGCGCCTTGAGGGGGATGAGCTTCCCGTTGATCCTCAGGACGGGCGGAAGCCCTACCTTGAGGTGGACGTCCGATGCGCCGTGCTTCGCCGCCGCGCGGAGGATGTCGTTCAGATCCAAGGCGTCACGCTCCTTCCGCCGAAGATTTCGCGCCCTCCCCGATCCCATGGTGGGCCAGGATCTTCTTCGACAGCTCACCGGCCATCTCCGGGTGCTCCCTCAGGAAGATCCGGGCGTTCTCCCGCCCCTGGCCGATCCGCTCCCCGCCGACGGAGTACCACGCCCCGCTCTTCTCCACGATGTCGAGATCCGAACCCAGGTCGAGGATGTCCCCCTCCCGGGAGATGCCTTCGCCGTACAGGATGTCGAACTCCGCCTCGCGGAACGGCGGGGCGAGCTTGTTCTTCACCACCTTGACGCGCGTCCGGCCGCCGATGACGTCATCCTCCCGCTTGATCTGGGAGATCCGGCGGATGTCCATCCGCACGGAGGCGTAGAACTTGAGGGCGTTCCCGCCGGTGGTCGTCTCGGGGTTGCCGAACATGACGCCGATCTTCTGGCGGATCTGGTTGATGAAGATCACCGAGGTCTGCGACTTGCTGATCGTCCCCGTGAGCTTGCGCAGCGCCTGGGACATCAGGCGCGCCTGGAGCCCCATGTGGGCGTCGCCCATCTCCCCCTCGATCTCGGCCTTGGGGACCAGCGCCGCCACGGAGTCGACCACCAGCACGTCGAGGGCGCCGCTGCGGACGAGCAGCTCGGCGATCTCCAGCGCCTGCTCCCCCGTGTCGGGCTGGGAGATGAGCAGGTCCTCCGTGGAGATGCCCAGCTTCCTCGCGTAGGAGAGGTCGAGGGCGTGCTCCGCGTCGATGAAGCCCGCGACGCCGCCGCCCTTCTGCGCCTCGGCGATGATGTGCAGCGCGAGCGTGGTCTTCCCCGAGGATTCCGGCCCGAAGATCTCCGTCACCCGGCCGCGGGGGATCCCGCCGATGCCCAGCGCCACGTCGAGCGAGATCGCTCCGGTGGAGATGACGGGGATGTCCTTCGCCGGAACGTCGGCGCCCAGCCGCATGATGGCGCCCTTGCCGTAATTCTTCTCGATGGCGGCGACCGCCATGTCGAGCGCCTTGCGGCGGTTCGGATCCTGACTCATCTTGCGTTCTCCTTCCCCAGGGGGAATTCCCGGACCACGGAATAGATCGCGCCTCCCGGAGCGAGGCGGCTTTCATACAGCACGATCGACGATACGGGCACGATTCCGAAGTCCCGGCCGGACAGCCCCTGGACGAACCGTTCGCCCCATGCGGCAGGAAGGGCCCCGCGGACACGCCCGACGGTGATGTGCGGGTGGAACGGACGATCCTCGCGGGGAAACCCGGCCCCCGAAAGCGCGTTTTCAATATTCTGTTGCAACTTCCCGACCAATTCAAGCGGTTCCCGGAGACCGGCCCAGAGAACCCTCGGGTTCCTCGCGGAAGGGAACGTTCCTCCGCCGGACGCCTCGAGGGAGAACGGCGATGCCTCTCCCGCGGCCCCGGAGACCGCCTCCCCTACGTCGGGAATCCGCTCCGGGCGGATTTCGCCGAGGAACTTCAAGGTGATATGCAGGTTCCCCTTCGCGACCCAGGACACGTCGCCCCGGGTCCCGCGGAACGGCAGGATCGCCGCCTCGACGGCGTCCCGGACGGACGGCGGCAGGGCGATGCCGAGAAAGCACCTCATGCGGACGATCCTTGCTTTCCGGTCAGCAGCCCCGACGCGGCGGCGATCGCGGCGCGGACCGTATCCCGGCGGACCTTTCCGCGGTCCCCGCGGAACCGGAACCGGTGCGAGTACCGTACACCGCCGCGGAGGGCGACGGCCACCCAGACCGTCCCGACCGGCTTCCCCCGGCTCCCTCCGCCCGGCCCCGCGACACCCGTCGTGGCGATCGATACGTCCGCGGGAAACCGGTCGAGAACCCCCTCCGCCATCGCCGAAGCGACCTCCGCGCTGACCGCCCCGCGGGAATCGATCAGCCCGGGCGGGACCCCGAGGGCGGCGGTCTTCACGCCGTTGTGATACGCGACCACCCCGCCCAGGAAATAATCGGAGCTGCCGGGCACGGCGGTGATCGCCCCCGCCAGCAGCCCCCCGGTGCACGATTCCGCCACGGCGAGCTTCTTTCCCGACTCCCGGAGGAGCTTCCCCAGGCGCGCGGAGGCGGCGTCGGTCACCCGATAAGCCATGCGATCCCCCGGTATGCGACGGCCGCGTAGACCCCCGCGGCCAGGTCGTCCGCCACCACGTACAGCGCACCTTCCCTCGCGTCGAGCCAGGCGGCGGGACCGAACTTGAACACATCGAACGCCCGGAACAGAAGGAAGAGCAGGAGGGCGTTCCGCCACCCCCAGGGAATCCCCGTCGACGCAAGGAGCATCCCGGCGATCTCGTCGATCACCACCCGCGGCGGATCCTTTTCCCGGGCGGCCGCCAGCCCCTCCCGGGCGGCGGGAACGGAGACCAGCAGGACCGCTCCCAGCAACAGGTAATGGCCGACGCCCGTCCCGCCCGTCAGATACCAAAGGGGAAGGCAGGCGAGCGTCCCCGCGGTCCCGGGCGCCACGGGGGCAAACCCGGCCCCGAACCCCGAGGCGACGGCGCGCAACCCCCCGCGCACCCACGGGTTTCCCCGAAAACGATTGACTTGGGCGGTCTCCATGGCGGATATTTACTACTGTATGTCAACCATTCCCCTTTTTCCATGACCGGAATGACGGAACCGCCGGAAATTTCCGCCGAATTGTACCTGCACCGCGTTACGCAAGCCGTCTCCGAGCTCGCCAAGGGGATGAAGAGCGTAAGTTTCTACCCCGACGATCATCCCCTCCTGATCCAGGCGGTCACGAAGATCCTCGCGCGGTTCGAGGAGATCCCGCTGCCGGAAGAAGGGCTGGAGATCGGGATCACAAAGAACGCCCTGCTTTACAAGGACATTCGGCTCCCCGGCAGCGGGAGCGGCAAGGCGCTGGTCGACCTCAACCGGGAGCTGTACCTCCGGAGGGCCGCCCGCATCATCTTCCTGCCGAACCTGAGGGCGGACGAGATCGTCTCGTTCCTGAAAGTGGTCGTCCGCGACGCCGAGCAGGTCGCGGACGCCGGAGGGCTGGAACAGGCGCTGTTGGGCGAGAAGGTGTCCCACATCTGGGCGAACAAGGTCGATTACGACCGGCTCACGGAGCTGCTCAAGGAGGATGCCGGACTGCCCGAGGTCGAGCCCGAGGAGCTGCCGCCCGACATGATCGGCGACATGCTCCCGGGAACGGAGATCGTCGCGGCTCCCGACGGGACGGGAGAGGTCGTCACGATCGAGACGCTTCTCGCCCGGATCGAAAAGGAGAACGATCCCCCGGCATACCGGGGGCACATCGTCGAATTCTCCCGTTTCCTCCTGTCGGAGCTGCCCGAAAGGAAGCTCGGGTACGCCACCCGCGCCATGACGATCTTCGCCCGGCACATCGAGTTCCCGCCGGGAGGGAGCCGGGAGATCGCCGGGCTCGCCGCGGTCGGGATCAAGGAGCTGGCGAGCGACGAGCTGATCGACCACTACATCGCGCTGCTGAAGAAGCCGGGGCTGCGCGGGCGGCGGGAGACCGAGACCGTCCTCGCGGCGCTCGGAGAGAAAGCCGTCAACCCGCTGCTGCAGACGCTCGCGGAGGAGAAGGACCTGCTGGTCCGGAAGACGATCGTCTCGATCGTCGTGCGGATCGGCCGCATCGCCGTCCCCGTCCTCCTCGAAAACCTCGATGACCCTCGCTGGTACATGGTCCGCAACATGGTGACGATCCTGGGCAGCCTCGACATGCCCGACCTCGCCCCGAGCATCGCGGCCACGCTGTCCCACAAGGACCTCCGGGTGAAGAAGGAAGCGATCAAGGCGCTCGCCCGCATCGAGCATCCCATCGCCGTGACCACTCTCTGCGACCTCTGCTTCTTCCCGGAGGAGACGGTGGCGCTTTCGGCGACGGCGGCCCTGTCGCTGAAGAAGGACGCACAGTCTGTGGTGGCCCTTTTCCGGCGCGCGACGGCCCGGAAGTACATCTACCCGAACTACCGGCTCGCCCACGAAGCGATCGACTCCCTGCGCTCGATCGGGACCGACGACGCGGTCACCGCGCTGGAGGAGATCCTTTCCATGGATACCTTCTGGAAAACGGAAAGGTTCCGGTCGATGAAATCGCACGCGCTGCGGAGCATCTCAATGATCAAGGGGGAGCGGGCCGCCGGCGTCCTGCAGAAAGCGATCCGGTCGGGCGACCGGTTCATGCGCATGGAGGCCGAGCGGATCCTGAAAAGAAGACCGCTGCAGGGAGGCGCGCCATAGACAGAAGGCAGACGGAAACCACGATCGCGGGAATCGTGCGGCTCCTGGGCACGTCGCTGAAGAACCGGGGACTGTACCCCGCCTCCCACCCCCTGGTGCGGACACCCATCGAGAAGTGCCGCGCCGAGATCGAGCCGCTGTTCGCCGACCGGGAGGAGCTCGCGCTGACGGTGGCCGACGGCACCCTCGTGTTCGAAGGCGTCCCCATCTTCCACCTCACCTCCTCGCTCGAGCTGTTCCTCGCGCGCCTCGGCAGCATCGGAGTGCCGGCCGTCATCATCGAGCGGGGGGTCGCCACGGAGGACATCGAGCGGTTCGTCCTGTTCCTGCACGAGACGAAGGAGCAGGACCTGAGCGTCCGCGCCATCCAGGAGCGGCTCCGCCGGGCCGGCGTGCGGCACATCCGGGTGACCTCCTCCGACGATGACCGGGAGGACTTCTCCATCGCCAGGGAGATCTACGGCAACGCCATCGACGTGGTGGTACAGGCGCTGAAGGACGTCCGCAGCGGGAAGACCCCCGACGGCCAGAGCTGCGAGAACACCGTGCGCGAGATGAACGGGATGATCTCGCGGAACCGGGACGCCATGCTCGCCCTCACGCTGATCAAGAACTTCGACGAATACACGTACAACCACTCCGTGAACGTCTCCATCCTCTGCCTGGCCGTCGCCGACAGCCTCGCCCTCGCCGAGCAGCCCCGGATCAACGTGGGCGTCGCGGGACTGCTCCACGACGTCGGCAAGACGCAGCTCGCCCTCGACCTGATCCGGAAGCCGGGCACCCTGACGGTGAACGAGTACGAGGAGATCAAGAAGCATCCGCTGGAGGGTTTCGCCATCCTGGGCAAGATGACGAACATCCAGGAGGAGACCCGGAACATGGTACGGGAGCACCACATGCGGTACGACCGGGCGGGCTACCCGCGGCCCGAGCCGGAGCTGAAGATCCATCCCCATTCCCAGGTCATCGCGGTCGCGGACTGCTACGACGCGCTGACCAGCATGCGCTCCTACCAGAAGGCGCGCACGCCGCAGGGGGCGATGGAGATCATGCGGAAGTTGTCGGGGAAATCGCTCGATCCGGCACTCGTCCTGCTGCTCGAGCGCTCCCTGGGGGCGTACCCCGTCGGGACGCTGCTGCGCCTGAACACAATGGAGGTCGGGATCGTCACCAGCGTCCCCGAGGAAGGGAAGGGGCTGCCGGGCATGGCGATCCTCTACGACCGGGCGGGGAACCCCCTCGGCGCGCCGGAGGCGGTGAACCTGGCGGAAGTCGACCCGGTCACGGGGAAGCCGCGCCGGACCGTCCTCGGCACGGTGAACCCGCTGCTGCTGCCGCCCGTTTCGCTGGACGCCGTCCTGGCGCAGGCGTCCGTCTGAAGGGAGACGCCGCTACCCGCGGGAGGAGGTCCAGTTCCCAAGCCCTTCCGCGACCGCGGCGCGCACCTGCTCGTCCGGGTCGCCCCGCATCGCCAGGATCTTCTCCCAGCCCGATCCCTCGGTGAGCCGGGAGGTCGCGACGACCGCCTTGGCGCGGACTTCCGGGTCCGGATGCGCGAGGTACTTCTCCACGTGGGGGCCGAGCTCCTTCCTCCCGGAGGCGCCCAGCGCCTCGACGAGGTTCGCGAGCACCACTCCCTTCGACTTCGGAAGCATTTCCCAGAGCGCCTTGAGCACGGCCGGCGTCGGGAAGCGGGAAAGCGCCGTCGCGGCCGCTCCCTTCACCTCGTCGCTGCCGTCGGAAAGCGCGTCGAGGAGGAGCGAGACCCCTTCCGCCCCGCCGATCTCCTCGGCGGTGTAGATCGTCCGGATCTTCTCTTCCGGACTCCCCTCCCGGAGCCGCCGCCGGAACGTTTCGAGCGAGCGCTTCGCCCGCGTCCGGTCCAGCGCCCCGGAAGCCGCTTCCCGCACCCCCTGCGCGGGGTCCGACATCAGCGACGTCAACGCCTCCTCGATCCGATCGATCATGGCCTCTCCTCCCGGCTCCCCTTCCGTTCCGCGGCGGCGGGCACTTCCGCCGTCCCCGTTGCGCTCCGCACACCGTCCAGGATCGACGCCTCGAGGGCGCGCGTCCCGAGCGCCGCTACCTGGAGGACGTTTCCGCGCCGCCCCGACGTCCCCGTGGAGACGGCCACGACGACATCCCCGTCCACGGGCGTGTGGACCGGCCGGATCGTCCGGCAGAAGGCCGCGTGGGCCATCCGCGCCACGGTCCAGAGCTCCTCCCGCGACAGCAGGTCCGCCGTGGCGACGACCCCCAGGGTGGTGTTCCCTTCGACGAACGGTTCCCGGCGGAACCCCGACCGGAAGAGCGACTCGGTGTCCGCCGCATCGTCCGAATCCGCCGCGCGGGCTCCGGCGATCCACTCCCCGGTCGCGGGATCCACGACGTCACCGAAAGCGTTCACCACGGCGCACGCTCCCGCGACCGTCCCCCCCCCGGATTCGGACGCCGTGCCGAACCCCCCCTTCATCGCCCGCTCCATCCCCAGCGCCTTTCCGACCGTGGCTCCCGTCCCGGCGCCCGCCGATCCCCGTGCCGGAGGACGGGAAGCCGCCGCGGCCGCGGCGCGGTAACCCATCTCCGCATCCGGGCGGCGCCTTCCGCGCGCGTACGCGAGATCGTACAGGATCGCGGTCGGGACGATGGGGACGGTCCCGCCGGAAGTCGGAAATCCGACTCCCCGTTCCTCGAGGTATCGCACCACCCCCGTGGCCGCGTCGAGCCCGAATGCGCTCCCTCCGGCGAAGACGAGGGCGTCCAGCCGCCGCGCAGGGTGGCGCCGGACCAGGGAGTCCATCTGCCGGGTGCCGGCCGCCTCTCCGCGGATGTCGGCCCCCGCCGTCGCGCCGTGGGGAAAGAGGAGGACCGTTACGCCGGTTACACGCGCCTCGTCCTGCGCGTGCCCCACGAGGATCCCGTCGATATCTGTGATCGCGCCCGCCATTCCCGCTCTCCCCGGTCTATAGTCATACCGAAGCCGGAAAGGTTCGTCAATCCGACCGGTTGACGATGGCGCCGGGCTGAAAGTACACTCGTAATGATGACAGACGTTCCTGAAGGACGGATCCTGGGGCTCGATTACGGGAGCCGGCGCATCGGGGCGGCGGTATCCGATCCTCTCGGCATGACGGCGCAGCCGCTTCCGCCCATCGAGAGGGAGGGGGACCGGAAGGATCTCGCCCGCATCGGCCGGCTGGCCGCGGAGCTGGGGGCGAGCTCGGTGGTCCTGGGCCTCCCGCTGCTGCTGAACGGCGACGAGGGCCCCGCGGCGGCCCGCGCGCGGGAGTTCGGCGCGAAGATCGAGGGGGAGCTTTCCCTGCCCGTGACGATGTGGGACGAGCGGATGACCACGATCCAGTCGGAACGCCACCTCATCGACTCCGGGGTGCGACGGGAGCGGCGGAAGGAGCTTCGGGACAGCCTCTCCGCCATGTTCCTCCTCCAGAGCGCGCTGGACCTGCGGAACCGGAAATGATCCCCCCCCGCATCGAGAAGCGCACGGGGCGGATCTTCCGGGCGGCCGCCCTGGCCCTTGTGTCCATCCTGCTCGTTTCGACGTTTCTCCTGTTCGACTCGTATCCCGGCAGGGAGTGGCAGGGGAAGAAGGTCTCCATCCCCAAGGGGAGCTCCCTTTCGGAGATCGCCGCCATCTTCGCCGACGAGAAGGCGCTGCCGCACCCCGCCGCGTTCCGCGGCCTCGTCCTGCTCACCCGGACCGGCCGGCAGCTCCATTACGGCGAATACACCTTCCCGACCCCCCCGTCGGCCTACGCGGCATGGAAAAAACTGGTCGAGGGGGACGTCGTCAAGTATCCCGTGATCGTCCGGCCGGGCGCGAACCTCCATGACGTGGCGGCGGTGCTGGGGGCCTACCTGCTCGCGGACCCGCAGGAGTTCCTCAGTGCGGCGGTCTCGGCTCCGCTCCTCGCCCGGATGGGGATCGCGGGGGACAGCGCGGAAGGGTACCTGGTCCCCGACACCTACAACCTCGTCAAGGGGATGGACCCCGAGGTGATCCTGGAGATCATGATCCGGCCGTTCCGGGCGAAGTTCACGCCCGAGATGGAGAAGCAGGCCGCGGCGGCGGGGCTGTCGGTGCACGAGGTCGTGACGATCGCCTCGATCATCGAAAAGGAGACGGGCGTCGCCGAGGAGAAGCCGCTGGTCTCGTCGGTCATCCGCAGGAGGCTGGCGCTGGGGATGCCTCTCCAGATGGACCCGACCGTGATCTACGGGGTGAAGCGGTTCGACGGGACGGTGACGCGGAAGGACCTGCAGGCGCCCGGGCCCTACAACACCTACCTGAACCGCGGGCTCCCCCCGGGGCCGATCGCCAACCCGGGAACCGCCGCGATCCGGGCGGCTCTGAATCCCGCGAAATCGGAATACCTGTATTTCGTTTCGAACAACGACGGGACCCACACTTTTTCCAGGACGTTGCCCGAACACGCGCGGGCGGTGGAAAACCTCCGGAAGGCGCAGCGGAAAACGGAGGAAGGGAAAACCCCGTTGG
The DNA here is from genome assembly GCA_040758155.1 of Thermodesulfobacteriota bacterium. Classification (NCBI taxonomy): domain Bacteria; kingdom Pseudomonadati; phylum Thermodesulfobacteriota; species Thermodesulfobacteriota bacterium. Next base: position 37,960 of record JBFLWB010000101.1, on the reverse strand, counting down.
CGGGACCGGCCTCCCCTACTCCTCCACCTCTCCCATCGGGACCTTCCTGATCCCCTCTTCCGGCTCCTCGCGGGTATACTTCTCCTCGCGCTCGTTCTTCTCCTGGCATTCGACGCAGAACTTCGCGAAAGGCAGGACCTTGAGGCGCGCCTTGGGAATCTTCGCCCCGCATTCCTCGCACTGGCCGTAGGTGTTGTCGTCGATCCGGTCCAGCGCGTCGTCGATCTGAAGCAGTTTCCGCTTTTCCCGGTCCGTGAGGATCATGTCGAGCTCGCGGGTCCTCTCCTCGGAAACGGAATCGAGGATGTCGCCTATATCCTGTGCGCCCGGCTCCGTCGTTGCCTTCGAGCGGCGCGCGATCTCGTGGACCAGGTCTTCCCTCATCTTGAGAAGCATGTCCTTGATCGGTTTCATCATTACCGCCCTTTGGAAAGTGAAAATTATGTAAGTATACCCGCGGATCCCCGGCTGTCAATCGGTTTCGGCCCGAAGATCCCACTCCTTCGCCCCGGTCACCCGGACGCGTAAGATGTCGCCCGGCCTCCCCCGGTAGCGCGCCAGCCGCACGGAGCCGTCCACCTCCGGCGCCTGACCCCGGTGGCGGCCGACGGCGCCCCCCCGGGGGGCCGCCCTTTCCACGAGGACCTCGACCGCGCTGCCGACCAGCGATGCGTTTCGCGCGGCGAGGATGTCGGCCTGGACGTCCCGGAGCAGCCGCGCGCGCTCCTCCCGCACCCGCTCCGGCAGCTGCCGGGCCATCGCTCCCGCGGGGGTCCCCTCCTCCCGGGAATACGGGAAGACGCCCAGGTAGTCCCACCGCGTTTCGTGAACGAACCGCAGCAGCGTCTCGAACGCCTGCCGCGTCTCCCCGGGGAAGCCGGCGATCAGGGAGGTCCGCAGGAAGATCCCCGGGACGGCCGCGCGCAGCCGCTCCAGCATGCGGTAGACATCGGAAGGGTCGTATTTCCGTCCCATCGCCCGGAGGATCCCCGCGTCGATGTGCTGCACCGGGATGTCGAGGTAGCGGCAGACCTTCTCCTCGGAGCGGAGCAGCTCCACGATCCCCTCGTCGACGCGCCCCGGGTACAGGTACAGGAGGCGGATCCACCGGACGCCGCGCACCCTGCACAGCGCGCGCACGAGGGAGACGAGTCCGCCGCGCTCCCCTCGGTCGGAACCGTACGCGGTGATGTCCTGGCCGATGAGGTTGATCTCCTTCGCCCCGCGGCGGACGAGCATCCGCGCCTCCGCCAGGAGCGACTCCCGGCCGCGGCTGCGCAGCGGCCCCCTGATCGCCGGGATCGCGCAATAGGAGCAGCGGTTGTCGCAACCTTCGAGGATCTTGAGGAAGGCGGAGCCGCCGGCGGCGGAAGGAATCCGGTGTCCGTACGCTTCGTCGGAAAGGGCGCCCTCCCCGATGAGGGCGCGCGGCGCCCCGCCGCCCCCCTCTCCCCGAAGCATCTTCCCCAGGAGATCCGGGAGCGCGGGGATGTCGCCCGGCCCGAGGAACAGGTCCACCTCGGGAAGCAGCCCCGGAAGCTCGTCCCGGTACCTGCGCGGCAGGCACCCCGCGACGACGAGGATCCGGATCCGCCCCCGCCGCTTCTCCCGGGCGAGCGAGAGGATCTCCTCGATCGACTCTTCCTTGGCCGCCTTCACGAAGCCGCACGTATTGAGCACCGCGACGTCCGCCCGCCCGCCGGGAACGAGCGCGAATCCGCGCTCCGAGAGCAGCCCCCCCATCACCTCGGCGTCGACCGCGTTCTTGCCGCAGCCGAGCGTATGGATCCGGATCTTCGCCGTCAACCGTCCACCACGTTGACGCCCTGGGGCTTGCGGAAGCGGAAATGATCCGAAGGCAGCGGGGGGTCGATCTCGATGTCGGTCAGGTACAGGTGGTTCGCCCCCCCGAGGCGGTCGAAAAGGTGGATCTCCCGCACGATCGCGTCCTTCGTCCCGGCCACGAGGTCGATCCTCCGGACGTCCGGGGCGCCGTCGCCCTTCGGGACGAGCCGGAGAACCGTGGTTTTCCCGCCTTCCAGCGCGGTCGCCTCCTCCACGCGGAACATGTCGGAAATGGCCCCGTTCCCGAACAGCAGCAGGAGCGGGATCTTCCCTCCCAGGCTGTCCCGGTCGATCTTCCTGCGGATCACCTCGGGAGATCCCGCCGGGCGGAAATAGAAGTGCTCGCCGTCCGCCAGGAAAAGCTGCTCCTCGGGCGCCCGGTAGTCCCACCGCATCTTCAGGGGGCGGCCGAAGTAGACCTTCCCCGACGCCTTCCGGACGACCCCCACGTTCTGGAGAGGGATCTCCTGCCGGAATGTGGCCGACAGGGCGCGTGCTGCGGCGTACCGCTCGCCGACCTTTTTCAGGAGGGCGTCCCCTCCGGCGGGCGGCCCTTCGGCGCCTGCCCCCGCCGGGACGATCAGCGCGGCGGCGAACACGAGCGCGAGCAACACGGGAAGGGACGGAATCCCCGGCGTCCGGCGCATACTCTTCATTCCTCCCTCCTCGGCATGAACACCTCGCGCTGCTTCCCCCCCTCGGCGGGGCCGACGATCCCCTGCTTCTCCATCTCCTCGACGATCCGGGCCGCCCGGTTGAAGCCGATCTTCAGGCGCCGCTGAAGGAAGGAAACGGAGGCGCGCCCCGCCCGGCTGACTTCCTCGACCGCCGCGTCGAACATCTCGTCCCGCGAGGGATCGGGCTCCTCCGAAGTCGGCGGCGCGGTGATCGCGGAGTCGTAGACCGGCGCCCCCTGCGACTTCAGGTGCTCCGCGACGCGCTGGATCTCCCCTTCGGTAACGTACGGGCCGTGCACCCGGAGGATTCCCACCACGCCCGGCTGGAGGAACAGCATGTCGCCGAACCCGAGCAGCGTTTCCGCCCCGCCCTGGTCCAGGATGGTCCGGGAGTCGACCTGCGACGTCACCTTGAAGGAGACCCTCGACGGGAAGTTCGCCTTGATGACGCCCGTCAGGACGTCGACGGACGGCCGCTGCGTCGCGAACACGAGGTGGATCCCCGCCGCCCGCGCCATCTGCGTGAGCTGCGTTATGCTGTCCTCGACCTCGCGCCGGGAAGCGCTGGTCATCATCAGGTCCGCGAGCTCGTCGATGACGATGACGATGTAGGGGATCTTCGACAGGTCTTCCCCCTCCGCAGCGCCCCTCGTCCGTCCGGCGGCGCGCTGCCGCTTCTCGACGAACTGGTTGAAGGCGTCGATGTGGCGAACGCCGTTCTCCATCATGAGCTGGTACCGCCCCCGCATCTCGCCGACCGCCCACTTCAGGACGTGCGCGGCCTCGCGCGGCTGCGTGACGACGGGGTGATAGAGATGGGGTATCCCCTCGTACAGGGAAAGCTCCAGCATCTTCGGATCGACGAGGATCAGCCGCACCTCCTCGGGAGTGGCGCGGAAGAGGATCGACAGGATCATGGTGTGCAGCGCGACGCTTTTCCCCGAGCCGGTGGCGCCGGCGATCAGCAGGTGGGGCATCTTCCCGAGGTCCCGGACGACCGGCTCGCCGAAGATGTCCTTCCCCACCGCGAGCGTCAACACGGAAGGGGCGGAGGAGTAGGCCGGGCATCCGAGCATCTCCCTCAGGACGATGGGGGAGCGCCGGGCGTTGGGGATCTCGAACCCCATGACCCCCTTTCCCGGGATGTTGGGGATCACGCGGACCGATCCGCAGCGCATGGCGAGCGCCAGATCGCCGGCCATCGCCGACACCCGGTTCGCCTTGATGCCCGGGGCGGGCCGGAACTCGTACATCGTGACCAGCGGGCCGGGGTGGACCTCGGTGATCGCGCCGTCGATGTCGTGCTCCTTCAGCTTCGAGAGGAGCGACTGCGCGTTCTCCTGCAGCGCCGCCGCGTCGATGCCGGCCTCCTGTCCCTTTCCCGGCTCGAGCAGGTCGAGCGGCGGGAGGACGAACGCCTTCCCGGAGGGCCTCGGCGGCGACGACTCGGCGTCCGCGGGGCGCGGGGGGACGACCCGCGGCGCGGCGGCCTCCCGCGGCGGCTCCCTCCGCGGGGCTGCGTCGTCATCTTCGTCCCATGCCTCCTTCGGCGCGAGCTTCTCCTTCACCATCGCCCGGACCTTTTCGGACGGCTTCTCGCGGCGCCATAGCGTCGGAAGGCCGCTCAACGGGAGTCCCGTGACCAGCATCAGGGAAAACAGCAGCAGGGCGCCCAGGAAGAGCACGCCCCCGCCGGTGCTGAGCAGCTTTCCGAGGAAATGCTTCCCGAGGAGGTCGCCGGCGATCCCCGGAAGGAAGACGTCCTGCCCGAGGATCGAGACGTGCCCGGTGAAGAAGCTGAGGATCCCGAGGGTGGAGCAGACGGCGAGCAGCCCCCCCGCGGCCCGCCCCCACTTTTCGAGGATCCCCTCCCCGCGGTAGGTCCAGTACGCGAGCAGCAGGCAGAGCAGGGGGAACCCGACGGCGCCGATCCCGAAAAGCTGGAGCATAAGATCGGAGACGATCGCTCCGATCCACCCGCCCCAGTTGCGGGCCGGCGCTTCCGGTACGCTCGCGGCGGAGAGCGACGGATCGTGCTGGTGGAACGATACGAGCGCGAGGGCGAGGTAAAGGCCCGCCGTGAGGAAGGCGATCGCCAGGGCGTCCCGCCGGATCTGCAGCGGATCTCTCAACGCCTAAAGCTCCATGAGGACGGGGACGACCATCGGTTTCCGCTCCAGCCGCCTGTTGAAGTACCTTCTGAGCACGCGCCGGATCTCCGTCTGCATCTCCGAGAAGTCGGTCCGGGCATCCGTCCCGGATTCCTCGAGGACCCGCAGCACCTCGGCCCGGGCGCCATCGAGCAGCTCCTCCTCGCCGTATTCCGTCAGGACGCCCCGCGTGACGATATCGGGTCCGTACAGGATCTCGCCGGTGGCCGAGGAGAGAGCGAGGGCGACCATCACCAGACCGACCTGGGAAAGGTGGTACCGATCCTTGAGCACCAGACTCTCGACGGCCCCGATCCCCTTTCCGTCCACGAACAGGTGCCCCACCTCCGCCTTTCCGGCCCGGGACATCCGCCCGTCCGAGAACTCCAGGACCTCCCCGTTCAACGCCATCTCCGCGGTCGGCACCCCCATGTCCATCGCCAGCTTCCGGTGCCGGACGAGCAGCCGGGGCTCGCCGTGGACGGGGATGAAATTCGCCGGCCGCACCGCATCGATCATCGCCTCCAGCTCCGCCCGGCTCCCGTGCCCGGACACGTGGACCTCGGATATTTTCTCATACAGGACGTCCGCCCCCGCGAGGAAAAGGCGGTTGATCATGCTGGCGATCGCCCGCTCGTTGCCCGGGATGAACTTGGAGGATAGCACCGCGGTGTCCCCCGGGCGGACCTTGAGGTGCTTGTGGTCTCCCAGCGCCATGAGCATCAGGGCGGACCGGGGCTCGCCCTGGGTCCCCGTGGTCACCACCGCGACCTCCCGGTCCGGGAGGGCGGATACGTCCTCCAGCGGGATCAGGATGTCGGGCCTCGGAAGCGTGAGGTACCCGAGGTCGATCGCCGTTTCCACGTTGCGCAGCATGCTCTTTCCGGAAAGCGCCACCCTGCGGCCGCACCGCCCCGCCGCCCGGATCGCCTCCTGGATCCGGTGCAGGTTCGAGGAGAACATGGCCACGATGACCCGGCCGGGCGCCTCCCAGAAAATCTCCGAGAGCGCCTCCCCGACGAAACGCTCGGGGAGGCTGTTTCCGTCGCGCTCGACGTTCGTGGAGTCCGAGAACAGAGCCGTCACGCCTTCCTTGCGGGAGATCTCCCGGAGCCGCGCGATGGCGGTCGGCACGCCGTCGAGCGGGTCGGGGTCGATCTTGAAGTCGCCCGTGTGGACGAAGACCCCGTCGGCGCAACGCAGGACGTACCCCACGGCGTCGGGGATGCTGTGGCACACGGGGAACGCCTCCACGTCGAACCCGCCGATGCGGAACCGGGCGTCCCTGTCGATCGGGATGAGCCGCGCCCCCTCCAGCCCGTGCTCCGCCAGGCGGTGGCGGAGCAGCCCGAGCGTCAGCCGCGTACCGTACACGGGCAGCTCCGTCTCCCGGAGCAGAAACGGGATCGCCCCGATGTGGTCCTCGTGCCCGTGCGTCAACAGCAGCGCGGAAAGGCGGGGTGCCGCTTCCTTCAGGGCGGAGAAGTCGGGGACCACGTAGTCGATCCCTAACATCGTGTCGTCGGGGAACATCAGGCCGGCGTCGAGGAGGATCGCCGTGCCGCCCTCGTCGAACAGCATGGAGTTCATCCCGATCTCCCCCAGCCCTCCCATCGACACCACCCGCAGCGTCATCCGCGTCCCTCCCCCGCCTCCGCGGAAGCCGCGGCGACGATCCGCTCCCGCGCGATCCGCGCGACCCGCTCCTTCACGTCCCCCGTCATCTCCCCGTCGGAAAGCGGCGGCAGGACGCGGACGAGGAGCCGCGCCGGGCGGAACCGCAACGCCCCTTTCGGCATCGCCCGGTAGCCGCCGTCGATGTATGCCGGGACGACCTGCGCGCCCGCCTCCCGGGCGAGCCGGAACGCGCCGGTCTTGAACGGGCCGATCGAGCCGTCGCGGGTGCGCCTCCCCTCGGGGAAGACGCTGATGAGCTGCCCGTCCGCGATCCGCACGGCGGCCTCCCGGAACATCCGGGAGGCATCGCGCGGGTCCTTCCGGTCGACGAACAGGTTCCCCGACATCGCCATCGCCTTCCCGAAAAGGGGGATCCTCCCCAGCTCGCTCTTGGCGACGAACCGGACGGGGCGGGGAAACGCGGTGAGCAGGAGCGGAATGTCCACGAGGCTCTGGTGGTTGGACACCAGGACGGCCCCCCCGGCGGGGAGATTCTCCATCCCTTCCACGCGCACGTCCCACCCTCCCATCCGGACGAAGGCCCTCCCCCACCAGCACATGATGCGCGAGGCCGCCGCCTCGCCCGATACAAGGCGTCCCGCGATATACGCCGCCGCGGAGCTCGCGATCGTCAGGAGCAGGATGGCCAAGGTCCGCAGAATGCCGGAGATCACCAGTCGCCCTCCTCCCGAAAGCTGAAGAACGCGCCGTCCCCCAGGATCACGTGATCGACCACCGGGATCCCCAGGATCCCGCCGGCGGACCGGAGCCGCCGGGTCACCTCCCGGTCCTGTTCGCTCGGCGCGGGATCGCCGCTCGGGTGGTTGTGGACCAGGATGACTCCCGCGGCCCGCTCCCGGACCGCCGCGACGAACACCTCCCGCGGGTGGACGAGGCTCCCGTCGAGGATCCCCGCGGAGACCCGCGCCTCCCCCAAGGGGCGATGCTTCACGTCGAGGAGCACGGCCAGGAACATCTCCACCGGCGCGTCCGCGAGCAGGTACCGGTACCTGGCGAAGACGTCCGCGCCGGACCGGAACGGCTCAGGCCGCGGCAACGGGGCGGAAAGCGCCCTGCGGGCCAGCTCCACTGCGGCCTCCCAGCGCAAGGCCAGTTCGGGTTCGACAGGCGGATCTCCGCGGGCCGCCCGCCGCATCCCTTCCCCGTCCCCCGGAAACGCCAGCCGGAACAGCTCCCCTTCCCCCGCGCCTTCCAGGCGCCGTCCGTCCCTGCCGGGCATGGTCCGCATGCCGCCTCCCGCAGCGAAATGCGGAAAATCCATTCAAATACCATTCCCGCAATTTTGTCAAAGATCCGCCCCTTGGGAGATAATGAGCTGATGGGCGGAACGTTGTCATCGGACTCCCTTTCGCGGTTTCGGGCCAACGTCGAGTCGGTCCTCCTGGGGAAACGGGAAGCGGTCGACCTGGCGATGGCCTCTTTCCTGGCGGGAGGGCATATCCTCCTGGAAGACGTTCCCGGCACGGGGAAGACCACGCTGGCGCGGGCGCTCTCGGCGGGGATCTCCGGAACGTTCCGGCGCGTCCAGTTCACGGGCGACCTCCTCCCGCAGGACGTCATCGGCGTGCATATCCTCGGGGAGGATCGGAAATCGTTCGTCTTTTCCCCCGGCCCCCTGTTCGCGAACATCGTCCTCGCGGACGAGATCAACCGGGGGAACCCCCGGGCCCAGAGCGCCCTGCTCGAAGCGATGAGCGAGCGCCAGGTCACGGTCGACAACCGGACATACCGGCTCCCGGACCCGTTCCTGGTGATCGCGACGCAGAACCCGTTCGAGCAGCACGGGACGTATCCGCTGCCCGAATCGCAGCTTGACCGGTTCAACCTCCGGCTGCGGCTCGACTACCCGGATCGGGATTCGGAGACCCGGCTCATCCGGGAGAACAGCCTCCTGACGATGCGCAACGGCATCCCTTCCGCCCTGCTGCCGGAGCAGGTGCGCTCGCTCCGCGCCGAGGTGGACCGCGTGGCGGTCCACGACTCCGTGATCGACTATATCCAGCGGATCGTCGCGGCGACGCGGGTCCACCCCGCCGTCCGGCTGGGCGCCTCCCCCCGGGGCGCGATCGGGCTGAAGAGCACCGCCCAGGCGCTGGCCCGTCTCGAGGAAAGGGACCACGTCACGCCGGGCGATATCCGGCGCGCGGCCCCGGCGGTCCTGGCCCACCGCGTGTTCCCGAAGGGCGGCTCGCCGGGAACGGAGCCCGCCCTGGCCATCCTCGAGGAGATCCTGTCGACCGTTCCCGCGCCGCTGTGAGACCGGGAGCCGGCGGTCTCCGCCGCAGGTTCCGCCTCCCCCGCCGGCTGCGGGCCACCTTCGAGGGGAAGGCATTCCTGCTGATCACCCTCGGCGTCGGAATCGCCGCGATCAACACGGGGAACAACCTCCTCTACCTCGCGCTGAGCATGAACCTTGCGCTGGTCGTCGTCTCCGGCTTCCTGTCGGAATGGGCGCTGCGGCGGGTCTCCCTCTCGGCGCGCGGCGCCTCGGAGGCCTTCGCGGGGCAGGAGGCGTTCCTCGCGGTGGCGTGCTCCGCCTTCGGGAAACGGTTCCCCTCCGTCTCCCTCACCGCCCGGTTCCGGATCGGGGACGAGACCTTGACGGTACGGTTCCCGGACATCGCCCCGCGCGGGACCGCCACCCGCGTCGTCCCGTACCTTCCCGCCCGGCGAGGCCGGCTGTCGCCGGCGGCGGGGACGCTCTCCACGCGCTTTCCCTTCTCGCTCTTCGAAAAGACGATGGACGTGCCGATCCCCGCGGACCTCCTGGTGTACCCCCGGCCGGCGGCCCCGGACTCGAGGGACATCGGGAAACCGAAGGCCGGCCTCTCCGAGAATCCCATGCACGCGGGGCGGTCCGGGGCGTTCCCTCGCGGCGCGAGGGAACTGCTCCCGATGGATCCCGTCCGGAACATCCACTGGAAGGCGACCGCCCGGATGGGCCGGTGGATGGTGAAGGAGCGGGAGGCGGAGATCGCCCCCGCCGTCGAGCTCCGCGTCCCGGTCCCCTGCCCGCCCGGGGAATTCGAGGCGCGGCTGTCCGCGGCGTGCGGGGCGGTGCTCGACCTGGATCGCCGCGGCATCCCGTACCGCCTGTGGATCGGCGACCGGCTGTGCGCCGACGCCCGGGACACGGGGGGGCGCTCTTCGGCGCTCGCGGCGCTGGCGACGGCGCAGCCATGAACCCCCGCGCCGCCGGACGGTTCCTGTGGTGGGTCCTTCGCGCCCACTGGCTCCTCGGCATCCTCGCCCTCGCGGTCTATACGGAGACATCGCCGGGACTCCTTGCGGTTGTCGCCGTCGCGTGGGCGGCGGGCGCCCGGATGGACCGCGCCGGCGCTCCGAGGGAGACGCTTTCCCGCCTCGACACGCCGCTCGTCGGGCTGTTTCTCGCCGCGGCGACGGCGGACCTGCTGCTCCTGCGGAAGGACCTCCTCGCCTCCGCCTCGCTGCTCGTGGTCGGGATCCAGTCGATCAAGCTCGTGCTGCCGAAGCGCACCCGCGACGGGTGGCAGCTCTGCGCCTTCTCCCTCCTCGAATTTCTCGTGGGAGCGGCGGTCGCCGACGGATTGTCCTTCGCCGTCTTCTTCTTCCTGTTCCTGGCCGCATCGGCGGGCGCGATGTGGGCGCTGCACGACCGGGAGGCGGAGGAGCTGGGCCGCCCGCCGGGAGGGTTCCGCCCCTCCCCCCGGCATGCCGCCTGGGCGCTCCTCCTCGTGGGAGCCGCGGGTTTCCTGTCGGCCGCGCTGCTCTTCGCGGTCGTCCCCCGGCTGGAGTTCCGCCGGGGGTTCCAGCGTCTGGCCCGCGGTCAGGGCGTGGCGGGATTCTCGGAATCGATCACGCTCCGCGAAGTCACCGGGATCAAGTCGGACGGCCGCATCGTGGCGCGGGTGGAATTCCCGTTCCTCGGCAGGACGCCCGACTTCGGCGGGCTCTACCTGCGGGGCGCCGTGTATCCCCGATACGAGGACGGCGGGTGGCGGATCGCGAAAAGCCCGGTTTCGACGGTCCCCCGGTCGGGATTCCACTACATCGTCTCCGAGGCGCCGTCCGGCCCCGTCTCCGTCGCCGACATCCTCCTCGAGCCGGCGGACCATCCACGGCTGTTCACGTACGGAAGCCCGGTGCTGATCGAGGGGTCGTTCCAGCCGCTGCTCGCCGACGCGGAGGGAAACCTGTTCCTGCAGCAGCCGGCGCACGGCACGATGCAGTACCGCCTCCGGTTCGCGGAGGATCCGTCGGGGCGCTCCGGGCGGACGGCGGGCCCCGGCGACATGTACCTCGAGTTTCCCGAGGGATACGACGACGTGCGCGCGTTGGGGATCGAGGCGGCGGGAAGCGGCGGGACCGACGCGGAACGGGCCGCGCGCATCCTCGGCTTCTTCCGCGAGGGATTCCGCTACACGCTCGAGGACCCCGCTCCCGACCTCCGCAGCTTCCTCTTCTGGAAGAAGGCCGGATATTGCGAGCACTACGCCACGGGGCTCGCGCTCCTGCTGCGCGCCGCGGAAATTCCCTCCCGGGTGGCCGCGGGGTACCTGGGAGGAGAGTGGAACGGGCTGGGACAGTACGTGATCGTGCGCCAATCGGACGCCCACGCCTGGGTCGAGGCATGGATCGGCGGGCGCTGGGTGACGATGGACGCGACCCCGCCGCAGGGGGAGGCGTCGCCCTTCTTCCGGAAGACGGGGCTCCTGGGCCTTTCGGTGGACTGGCTGAGCCAGCGGTGGGACAAGTACGTGGTGAACTACTCCCAGCGGATGCAGGCCGAGGCCTTTTTCGCCGGATGGAGAGGCGTGCGGCGGACGGGGGCGTACTTCGGGCTCGGACGGGGGCTCCCGGGCGCGCCGCCGAAGTCGCGCGCCGCGGCCGTAGCCGTCCTGATCGCCTGCGCGGCGCTTTTCCTTCTTTACCGGTGGCGGCGCGACGTCCGCAGGCGGGCGGGACAGCCGGAGGCGCCGCGGCTTCCGGCACCGTACGAACGGCTGCTGCGCCGCATCGAGCGGTCGGGCTTCCGGCGATCCCCGGGCGTTCCCATGGAGGAGATGGTGGCGGCCGCCGTCCGTTCGCGCCCGGAGCTGGCGGGGGAAGCCGCCCGATTCCTCGCCCTGTATCACCGGGACCGGTTCGGCGCCACACCGCTTTCCCCCGCGCAGCGGTCGGAGGCTTACCGCAGGGCGGACGGCCTGAAGAAACGCCTCTCCGCATAAAGGAGCTCCACGCGCCCCGGCACGGGGGTTGCTCCGGCACGGGCCAGGCGTTTTCCGAAACCATCCCGCTCCGGAGGCCCGCCCGCCATGCTCGTTCGCGCCCTTTCCTTCGCCGTGCTGGGGATCGACGCCGTACCCGTGGAAGTGGAGGCGGACATCGCGCAGGGTCTCCCGGCGTACACCGTGGTCGGTCTCCCCGGGATCGCGGTCCGGGAAAGCGACGACCGGATCCGCGCGGCCATAAGGAATTCCGGACTGCCGTTCCCGGGCCGCAAAGTCACCGTCAACCTGGCGCCCGCGGACCTCCGCAAGGACGGCTCGCTGCTGGATCTGCCCATCGCCTTGTCGGTGCTTTGCGCCGAGGGGATCCTGCCGGGCGAATCCCTCAAGGATTGGATCGTCGCGGGGGAACTCTCCCTCGACGGATGCGTGCGACCGATCCGCGGTGCCCTCTCGCAGTCGCTGCTTGCGCGGGATCTCGGGGTGCCCGGCGTCATCACGCCCGCCGACAACGCGGAGGAGGCGCGGCTCGTGCCGGGGGTTCGCGTCGCCGCCGTCCGCTCCCTCGGAGAAGCCGCGCGAATCCTATCGGGAGAGGTCCTCCCCTCTTCCGAAGAGCTCGGCGTCACCGTTGCGGGGAGCCGCCTTGGTGACGGTTCCGGCGGGCGCGACGCCGCCCGGCCGCCGGACCTTTCCGACATCGTCGGCCAGCCGGTGGGTCGCCGGGCGCTGGAGATCGCCGCGGCGGGGTGCCACGCAATGCTGATGGTGGGCCCGCCCGGCGCCGGGAAAACGATGCTGGCGGAGCGGGTGCCGGGGATCCTGCCTCCCCTCTCTTCTCCGGAAGCGCTGGAGACCACCCGGATCTACGGCGCGGCGGGCGAGCCGCCGTGGCCGCGCCCCGTCCTCCTCCGCCCGTTCCGCGCCCCGCACTCCTCGATTCCGCCGGCGGCGCTCCTCGGCGGAGGGAACCCGCCGCGTCCTGGAGAAGTGTCGTTCGCCAACGGCGGCGTCCTGTTCCTCGACGAGTTCGCCGAGTTCCGCCCCGAATCGAGGGAAGCGCTCCGCGCGCCGATCGAGGCGGGCGAGATCCTTCTCTCCCGGGCGGGACGCCGGTACCGCTTCCCATGCCGCTTCCTGCTGCTGGCGGCGTCCAATCCGTGCCCTTGCGGGTATCGCGGGCACCCCCGGGGGATCTGCCGCTGCCCGCCTTCCGCCATCGAGCGGTTCTCCAGGAGGTTCTCCGGCCCGCTCCTCGACCGGTTCGACCTGTGGGTTTCCGTACACCCGCCCTCGCCCGGCGCATGGGCCGGCGGGACCCCGGGAGAATCCTCCGCGGAAGTCCGGAACCGGGTCGCGGCGTGCCGGGCCCGGCAGGAGGAGCGCTACGCGGGACGCCTCCAACGGGCGAACGGCACCGTACGGGCCTCGACGGCGGAGCTGCTGCGGGAGCTGGCCCCCGGGGGGCGCGGACTCCTCCTTCGGGCCGCGGAGCGGCTCTCCCTGTCGGGACGGGCCATCGGGCGGACCTGCCGCGTGGCGCGGACGATCGCGGACCTGGCGGAGGAGGCGCGCGTCGGGCAACCCCACGTCGCGGAGGCGCTCCAGTACCGGAAACCGCTGTTCGGGCCGGACGGGAACGGAGGAACGGTGTAGAATGAGGCTTTCCGGAGGGAGCGCCCGGCGGCTTTTCGTTGTTGACACGGGAAACCTCTTTCCTTATAGTTATTTGTTCTTATTGAACGGGATGGAGGAACATGCCATGTATGCCGTGGTCCGCACGGGCGGGAAACAGCTCCGCGTTTCCCCGGGCGACGTGATCCAGGTGGAGAAGCTGGGCGTGGAGCCGGGCGACTCCGTGGAGCTCAACGAGGTCCTGATGGTCTCCAACGACCAGGGGACGACCGTTGGCACCCCCACCGTCGGCGGGGCCGCCGTGGTCTGCAAGGCGGTGCGCCAGGGGAAAGGCAAGAAGATTGTGATATACAAGTACAAGCGGCGCAAGGGGTTCGCCCGCAAGCAGGGGCACCGCCAGCCGTTCACCATGCTTTCCGTAACCGATATCCGGCTCGGGTGACCCGGGGACAAGGAGCAAGAGGCCATGGCCCATAAAAAAGGCGTCGGCAGTTCGAGAAACGGGCGGGACAGCCAGAGCAAGCGGCTCGGCGTGAAGACGTTCGGCGGCCAGACCGTCAGCGCCGGCGCGATCATCGTCCGCCAGCGGGGGACCGCGATCCACCCCGGGGACAACGTGGGGATGGGGAGGGACCACACCCTGTTCGCGCTGATCGACGGCGTGGTCACCTTCAACCGCGTGGGGAAAGACCGCAAGAGGGTTTCCGTCCTCGCCGCTTCGTAGCCCCTCCGCTCCACGATGCAATTCATCGACGAGGCCACGATCACCGTCCGTTCCGGGGACGGTGGTCGGGGTTGCGTCAGCTTCCGGCGCGAGAAGTTCGTCCCCCGGGGAGGACCCGACGGGGGAGCCGGAGGCGACGGAGGCAGCGTCCTTCTCGTGGTGAGCCCCCACCTGTCCACCCTCCTCGACTTCCGGTACCGCAACCTCCACAAGGCGAAGCGCGGGCAGCACGGCAAGGGAAAGAACATGAACGGGAAGAACGGCCCCGACCTCCTGATCTCCGTTCCTCCCGGGACGATCGTCCACGACGACGACACCGGGGAGATGCTGGCAGATCTCGTCCGCTCGGGGGAAAGCTGCCTCGTCGCCGCGGGTGGCCGGGGGGGGCGCGGCAACTGGTCGTTCGCGACCTCCGTGAACCAGGCGCCCGACTCCGCGGAGCCGGGCGAGCCGGGGAGGGAGCGGCGGCTGCGGCTCGAGCTCAAGGTCCTCGCCAACTTCGGCCTCATCGGGCTCCCGAACGCCGGGAAGTCCACGCTGCTCTCCCGGATCTCGCGGGCCCGCCCCAAGGTCGCGGACTACCCTTTCACCACTCTCTCTCCCGTCCTCGGCGTGGTGTCGCACCGCGACGAGGAGTTCGTGGTGGCGGACCTCCCGGGGCTGATCGAGGGGGCGCATCGTGGGGCGGGGCTGGGGCACCGGTTCCTGAAGCACGTCGAGCGGACGGAGGGGCTCGTCCACGTGGTCGACGCGGGGCGGGAGCCGGGGGAGATCGCCGAGGCGTACCGGACCATTTGCGACGAGATGGAGCGGTTCCGGCCGGGGCTCCTTTCCCGGCCCGCGATCCTCGTCTTCAACAAGATGGACCTGACCGGGGCGCGGGAGAACGCGGCGCGGGCGCTGCCGGAGACGGGGCATCCCCCCGGGGACTCCTGCTTCGTGTCCGCCGCGACCGGCGAGGGGCTCGGCTCCCTCCTCGACATGCTTCTTGCCATCAGAAGGAGGCAAAGGGATGATTCCTGAGGATTCCGCCGGGAAGCGCCGGAGGGCGGGGCTCTCCTTCCCCGGCATCCGGCGGATCGTGATCAAGCTGGGCAGCGGCACGGTCGCCGACCCGCAGGAGGGGCTTCGGGATTCGACGATCCGGGCGCTGGCCGCGCAGGTCTCCGCGTGCTGGACGGAAGGCGGGGTCGAGTCGATCGTCGTCACGTCCGGCGCCGTCGCCGCGGGAAGGAAGAAGCTGGGGATGACGAAGCGCCCGCGGACGGTGGCGCTGAAGCAGGCGGCGGCGGCGGTGGGGCAGACCACCCTCATGCGCGCCTACGAAAGGGCCTTCGAGAAGCACGGGCGGCACGTCGCGCAGCTCCTGCTCACGCACGAGGACTTCGAGAAGCGGGAGCGCTACGTCAACGCACAGACCACGCTGGCGACGCTCCTTTCCCGGGGGATCGTCCCGATCGTCAACGAGAACGACACGGTGGCCACCGAGGAGATCCGCCTGGAGGGCGACGAGCGGGGGGCCAACGACCACCTCGCCGCGCTGGTCACGCAGATGATCGGCGCCGACCTCCTGATCCTGCTCACCGACAGCGACGGGCTTTTCACGAAGGACCCGCACCGGTATCCCGACGCGCAGCGCATCCCCCTCGTGGAGAATCCCTTCGACGAGGCGATCCGGGACGCCATCGGGCTGGGGACATCCGCTTCGGGCACCGGCGGGATGAGCTCCAAGATCCATGCGGCGCGGGTGCTCTCCGCCTCGGGGATCCCGGTGGTCATCGCCTCCGGCCTCGCGCGGAGGCCGATCCTGGACACGCTCGAGGGAAAGGACGCGGGGACGCTGATCCTCCCCCGGAACACGGGAAAGCTGTCGACCCGCAAGATGTGGATCGCCTACGCGCAGCATCCGCGCGGGACGGTCCTGGTGGACGACGGCGCGAAGAAGGTGCTGCAGGAAGGGGGAAAGAGTCTGCTGCCCGCCGGGGTGACCGGCGCGCAGGGCGACTTCGCCCGGGGCGAGGCGGTGGCCATCGCCGACCAGCGCGGGCGCGTGTTCGCCCGGGGAATCGCGCGGTGGAGCCGGGAGCAGGTGGAGCGCGGCATGGGGAAGCGCAGCGAGGAGGTCCGGCGCATCCTCGGCCCGGACACCCCGGCCGAGGTCGTGCACCGCGACGACCTGACGATCCTCCCCTCCCCGAAACCGCCGGAACCGAGGAAAGGGACCCCATGAAGACGAACGAGAGCGGATCGACCGCAACGCTGGTGGCGAACGTCTGCCGCGCCGCGAAGGAGGCGGCGCCCGCGCTGGCGCGCGCCGGGACGCTGGCGAAGAACGCCGCGCTCAAGGCGATGTCCGAGGGGCTGCTCGCCCGGGCGGCGTTCCTCAAGGAGGAGAATGCCGACGACCTGGAGGCCGGGAAGGCGCGGGGGCTCTCCGCGGCGATGCTGGACCGGCTGCTGCTGAACGACGCCCGGATCCGCCAGATGTCCGACGGCATCCTTGAGGTGGCCGCCCTCCCCGATCCCGTCGGCGGGATCGGGAGGATGGAGCGCCGCCCCAACGGGCTGCTCGTCGGGCGGATGCGGATCCCGCTCGGCGTGATCGGGATCATCTACGAGTCGCGCCCCAACGTGACCGCGGACGCCGCGGCGCTGTGCGTGAAGTCCGGCAACGCCGTTGTCCTGCGGGGCGGCTCCGAGGCGATCCGGTCGAACGCCGCCATCGTGGAGATCCTGCGCGAGGCCATGTCCCGGGCGGGGCTTCCCGTGGACGCCGTCTCCTTCATCCCCGTGACGGACCGCACGGCGATCGACGTGATGCTGGAGCAGGAGGACAGCATCGACCTCATCATTCCCCGGGGCGGCGAGGGGCTCATCCGCAGCGTCGCGGAGAAGTCGCGCATCCCCGTGATCAAGCACTACAAGGGGGTCTGCCACATCTTCGTGGACGAGAGCGCGGACATCGAGCCGTCCGTGAAGGTGTGCGTCAACGCCAAGGCGCAGCGCCCCGGCGTCTGCAACGCGATGGAGACGCTCCTCGTGCACGAGGCGATCGCGCCGGAGTTCCTGCCGACGCTGGCGAAGGCGATGGCCGGCGCGGGGGTCGAGCTGCGCGGCTGCCCCGAGACGGTGCGGCTGCTCCCCGGGACCCGCCCCGCGGCGGAGTCCGACTGGGGGACGGAGTACCTCGACCTGATCCTTGCGGTCCGCGTGGTCCCCTCGATGGAAGCGGCGATGGAGCACATCCGCCGCCACGGGTCGCTCCACACCGAGGCCATCCTGACCCGCGACCACGGCCGCGCGATGCGCTTCCTGCGCGAGGTGGACTCCTCCCTGGTGCTGGTGAACGCGTCGACCCGCTTCAACGACGGCTTCCAGCTCGGCCTCGGCGCGGAGATCGGGATCAGCACCACGAAGATCCACGCCTTCGGCCCGATGGGGCTGGAGGAGCTGACGACCTCCAAGTTCGTCGCGTTCGGGGACGGGCAGGTCCGGCAGTGACGCCGCCGGCGCGCGGGGACATCGCCGTCTACGGCGGCACGTTCGACCCCTTCCACAACGGCCACCTGCGGATGGCGGTCGAGGTGATGGAGGCGTTCGGCCTCCCGCGCGTCCTCCTGGTCCCCTCGGCCCGCCCGCCGCACAAGCCGGGACGCCCCGTGGCGTCCGCGGAGGACCGCCTCGCGATGGCGCGCGCCGCCGTCGCAGCCGTCGAGGGGCTCGAGGTGCTCGACCTCGAGCTGCGGAGGGAGGGCCCCTCCTACTCCCTGCGGACGGTCCTCGACCTGCGGGAGGCCCATTCGGGCGCAGGGGTCCTGTTCCTCATCGGGGCCGACGCGTTCTCCGAGATCACGACATGGCACCGGCACGAGGAGCTGCTCGATGCGTGCGACTTCCTGCTCCTCCCCCGGCCCGGCACGCCTCCGGAAGCCGCGTTCCCGCCGGGGCTGCGCCTTGAACGGGAGGAGAACCGTTGTTATAGTTTACCGGGGCGCACCTTCCTCCTTCCCGGCGGACGGAGGGTGCTGTGCCCCGCTCTCCCGGTCCTGGACATCTCGTCGCGCTCCATCCGGGAAAAAGTCCGGCAAGGCCGGTCCGTCCGCGGCCTCGTTCCGCCGGAGGTGGAACGGTACATCGCGGAGCGCGGGCTCTACCGGGGGGAATAGGAGGATTGCCGGCCATCACCACGATCGAAACGCTGATCCGCAGCGCCCTGCTGGCCCGGGACAAGAAGGGGCTGGACATCCGCGCGCTGGACGTTCGGGAGATCGCGGGCTACGCCGACTACTTCCTGCTCTGCTCCGGAAGCTCCGACCGGCACGTCGCGGCGCTCGCGCAGCACATCGAGGAAACGCTGAAGAAGGAGCTCGGGGTCCGGCCGCTCGGGGTCGAAGGGCTCCGGGAAGGGCGCTGGGCGCTGATCGACTACGGCGACATCGTGGTCCACGTGTTCCTGGAGAGCGTCCGCGAGTTCTACAATTTCGACCGGCTGTGGGGAGCGGCGCCCGAGGTGCCCCTCCCGGAGGAATAGCATGGCGGTCCGGCTCCTCTTCCTGATGTTCGTCGTCGTCCTGATCGCGTTCTACTACATCTCCGTCCTGAACGACCTGCGCGTGCCCTTCTTCTATTCCCCCACCCTGAAGGTCGAGCTGGCGGTCTACCAGATGATCATCCTCTCCTTCATCGTGGGAGCGGCCATGGTCGTCCTCGGGACGATGGCCAACGACGTCACTTCCGCCCAGCGGAACTGGCGGGAGCGCCGGGAGCGGCAACGCCGCAAGACCGCGCGGGAGCGGGCGGAGAAGGCGTCGGAGCTGGTCCAGCGGGGGATGCTCAAGGAAGCCGTCGAGGAGCTCACCCGCAGCCTCTCGGTGAATCCGGAGGACCGCGAGGCGCTTTTGCTCCTTGCGTCCGCGCAGGAGGAGGTGGGGAATCCTCTCGAGGCCGTGAAGGCGCTCGCGCGGGTGAAGCAGATCGATCCATCCGATCTCTCCGTCTACTTCCGGCTCGCGGCCCTGTACCGGCGGATGAACGACTCCGAGGCGGCGCTCTCGGCCCTCAAGGCCGTCGAGGCGACGGAAGGCGATCATCCCCGCGCGTGGGAAGGGATCCGGGACATCCACATCTCGCGGGGGGAGATGGTCCCCGCCTACGCCGAGCAGAAGAAGCTCATGCGCCACAAGGGGAAGGACGCCTCCCCCGCGGACCACGCCCTGTTCACCGCGCTCCGGTACGAGAAGGCCATGGTCCGGCTGTCGCAGGGGAAGGCCGACGACGCGGAGCGGCGGCTGCGCGACCTCGTCAAGGAGGAGCCCGCCTTCTGCGCCTCCTACGTCGCCCTCTCCGACTATTTGCGCCCCCGCAGCCTCGCGGATGCCACGGAGATCCTCCTCGACGGCTTCCGCGCCACGCGGAACCCCGTCTTCCTCATCAAGCTGGAGGACCTGAACATCGAGACGGAGCGGCCCCAGGCGATGATCCGGATCTATTCCCGGCTCCAGCAGGAGTTCCCGTCCGACTTCGACGTGAACCTGTTCATGGGGAAATTCTTCCTGCGGCTCGAGATGATCGACGAGGGGCTGGAACAGTTGTTGAAGGCCGAAACGCTGGAGCCCGAGCGGGAATCGCTGCACATCCTGCTCGCCGAGGCGCTCCGGCGGAGGAACCGCTTTGAGTCGGCCTGCCAGCACTACCAGCGCGCCTATGGATACAAGCGGCGCTACCTCATCCCGTTCCGTTGCGCCTCGTGCGATTCCTCCACCATCAAGTGGACCCCGCGATGCCCGGACTGCGGCGCCTGGAACGGGTACGCCATCGACCACGGAAGCCGGGAGTACGCGGTCGGCGCGACCGCGCGCTGAACCCGCCCGGCGCCTCCTCCGCGCTGTGCGGGAGCGCGCCTTATCCCTGCACCGGGCGATCTCCCGGGAAGTCCCGTCCCTTGGGGACTTCCTCCCCTCCGCCGCGCCGGAAAGCTCCCCCGGGGCGGTCGCACTCTGGCCCAAGGCCGGGATCCCGGTCGTCCCCTGCCGCGCCTGCGCCGGCGCGACGCCCCCCTTCGACGCCGCGCGCTCCCTCTTCGCGTACGCCGGCGGGGCGCGCGCGGCCATCGTTGCGGCGAAATATTCCGGACGACCGTTCCCGGTGGACGCGGCGGCGGAACGGCTTCGGGACGCGCTGGTCGGGGAGTGGAGCGACCTGTTTCCGGACGGCGCGCCCCCCGCGATCGTACCGGTTCCCGCACACCCCTGGAAATATTTCCGGCGGGGGTTCAACCTTCCCGCGCTGATCGGCGTTTCTCTCGGCCGCCGGCTCGGCTGGCCGTTCGACCCGCTGCTCCTCGCCCGCGGCCGGGAAGGGATCCCGCAGGCGGGGCTCCGGCTCGCGGAGCGGCTGCGGAACGCGGAGGGCGCCTTTCGCGTCCCGCGGGGAAAGGCCGTCCCCCCCCGCGTCCTTCTGCTGGACGACGTGCTCACCTCCGGCGCCACCGCGCGCGCGGCGGCGGCCGCCTTGAAAACCGCCGGCGCGGACCATATAGTGGTCGTTACGCTGGCGCGCGCCGCCTCCTGAATCCCGAAACCGCAACGGAGCCCCGATGCCCGTCTCCCCGTTCGATGCAGCGGCAATTCAGTTCCGGATCGACGTCGGCGACGTCCCCGCGAACCGGAACCGCGCCGCCGCCTGGATTGTCGAGGCCGCCCGGCGGGGGGCGCGGCTGTGCGTCCTGCCGGAGATGTGGAGCACGGGCTTCGCGGAAGAGCGGCTGCCCGGCCTCTGCCGGACGACGCCCGGCATCCTCCACGAGCTGCGGACGCTGGCCTCCGACCATCGGCTCGTGATCGCCGGCTCCCTTCCCGAGCGGGTCGGCCGGGGCGTCTTCAACACGATGTACGTGATCAACGCCACGGGGGTCGTCACCGGCGAATACCGCAAGGCGCACCTGTTCACCCCTTCGGGCGAGGACAAGTGGTTCCGACGCGGGATGGCGGCCGGCACGATCCCGACGGACGCGGGCCCCGTGGGGCCGCTGATCTGCTATGACCTGAGGTTCCCTGAGCTTGCGCGGAAATATTTCCTCGAGGGAGCGTCGCTGCTCTGCGTGTCGGCCCAGTGGCCTTCGGTCCGCTCCCGCCATTGGGACGTCCTGACGGTCGCCCGCGCGGTGGAGGGGCAGTCCTGGCTCGTCGCCGCGAACGCGGTCGGGCCGTCGGGCCCGTTCCGTTATTCCGGGGGTTCGGTCATCGTGTCGCCCGAGGGGGAACGGCCGGCGGCCCTGGGCGAGGAGGAAGGGATCGCGCTGGCGACGATCGATCCGGCCGCCGCCGAAGACATCCGAAGGAGGATCCCGTGCCTGCAGGACAGGAACCCAAGGGCGTACCGGGCGACCCGGCGGTCCGGGTGATCCCGCGCCGGAAGGTGAAGGCGCTCTTCTCCCGGCTCCGGCGGCTGGGGAAGCGGATCGTCTTCACCAACGGCTGCTTCGACATCCTCCACGCCGGCCACGCGCAATACCTGCGGCGCGCCGCCTCCCTGGGCGACGTGCTGGTGGTGGGGTTGAACGGCGACGCCTCCGTCCGGCGCCTGAAGGGGGAGGGAAGGCCGGTCCAGAAGGCGGCCGACCGGGCCTACCTGCTCGCCTCGCTCTCCTGCGTGTCGTATGTGGCGGTCTTCACGGAGGACACGCCGCTGAAGCTCATCCGCGACGTCCTGCCCCACGTGCTGGTCAAGGGAGGAGACTGGAAAGGGAAGGAGATCGTGGGGGCCGACGTCGTGCGGGCGAACGGGGGGACGGTGAAGACGATCCGCTTCCTCCCGGGCCGGTCGACCACTTCGATCCTTGCCCGGGCGAAAGGCGTTTAGCTGTCTCCCCGGTGCGCCTTGTTGCGCACGACCTTCGCGCGCGCCTTCGGCGCCTGCGCGGCGCCTTCCGGCAGGACCAGCCGTTTCCCCGCCTGTACCCGGGCGTCCGCCTGCAAACCGTTCTCCGCGGCCAGCGCTTCCACGGAGACGCCGTGCTCCTTCGCGATCAGGAAGAGGGTGTCCCCCTTGCGCACGCGAACCGTCTTCTTCGCTTCGGCGACGACGACCTTCCTCGTTGTGCCGGCCTTCGCCTTGCGCCGCCCTTCCTCCACCCGCATGTGCGCCATGGTGAGCTGCTCGGGAGCGATCTCCTTCCCGGGAGCGGTCTCCTCGGCGGCGAGGCCGGTCACCGGGATGATGAGCCGGGAGACGCGCCGCAACGATTCGCCCTTCAGGCCGTTCAGCTCCCGGAGGATCGCGGTGGAGGTCCCGTACTTCGCCGCGAGGCCGTCCAGCGTCTCCTTCTTCCGGACGTTGTGCTGCAGGAAGGTGACCTTCGCCTGCGTGCGGATCGCTTCCATCCGCTCCTCTGCCCGGGAAGCCGCTTCGGCGGACAGCCGCAGCTCGTAGTCGGCCTGGGTGGGCGGAGTGCAGAAGCGGCGAAGCTCGGGGTTCCAGTCGCGGAGGTCCTCGTGGTCGACTTCGAGGATCCGCGCCGTCTCCATGAGGTCCGTCCCGCCCGGAACGACCACCTTCTTCAGGTCCAGCGGCGCCTCGTACACCACGTCGGAGAAGCCGTACTTCTCGGGCTCCTTCGCGATGGCCAGGGCGGCGAGCATCTTCGGGACGTAGTCCTTCGTCTCCTGCTTGAGGTACCTGTACCGGATGAGCTCCGCGAAGTCGTCGGACTTGTACCGATTGACCGCCTTGATGATCTTCCCCTCGCCGGCGTTGTACGCCGCGGCCGCCAGCGGCCACGATTCGAACATCCCGTAGAGGTCCTTCAGGTAGGAGGCCGCCGCGTGGGTCGATTTCTCGGCGTCGCGGCGCTCGTCGGTCCACCAGTCGATCCGCAGCCCGTATCTCCTGCCCGTCGCGGAGATGAACTGCCAGGGGCCGGCCGCCTTCGCGGAGGAGTACGCCTTCGGGGAGAAGCCGCTCTCGATGAGGGCCAGGTAGATCAGGTCCTCCGGCAATCCGTACTTCGACAGGATCCCCCGCATCATGTCGCCGTACTTGCCGGAGCGGGCCAGGTACGTCTCGAACCGCTTCCTTCCCCTGTTGGTGAAGTAGCGGATGAACTTCTCGATCGGGTTCGTCAGCCGCGCGAAGTCGCCTTCCCGCCCCTTCTCCACCTCTTCGGAAGCGGTGTCGAAGAAACCGTCCCGCACCCCTTCCTCCGGCCCATCCAGCCCGGAGGCGCTCAGGCGGCGGTCCACTTCCTCGGCCGAGACGACCGTGTCGGAGACCTTCCCGGCGGGCGGTGCGACCAGCGAGGCCGTTTTGACGGGCGCAAGGGGGTAGAGAACCGGCTGCTGCGAGGCGGCAGCCTGGGTGGACGAAGCAGCCGGGGAAAAAATGAGCCACTGGGAGAAAACCGGGCTTTTCAGGGAGGGATCCCCGGAAGCGGAGCGGGCGGCCTGCGCGCCGGCGAGGCTCGTCCCGGCCGGACAGGCGGCCAGGAGCGCCAGCAGAAACGCGCAGATCCGGACGAATCCAGCCCCTGCTTCCAATCCTCTCCTCCGTCGAATAATGAATGCAAACTGTTCTATTTTATACTGAAACTTCCGTTGTCAACGATCGAATCCCGCCCCGTGGGAAAAATTTTTCCCTTGCACGGAGCGCCTCCGGCAATCTGTTGTCTTATCGGCGGGAACGAGGGAAAACTTGATCCGAAAATACGGCCTCGGCGTCTCCTCCGCCTGAGGATTTACTATACTGGAGACCATGATCCGGAAAGGTCCCGTTCCCCTCTCGGCCGACCTGGAACGCGCCCTCGCGTCGCTGGATATCCCCCAGGTGACGCTCCTCGTCACCCTGCTCCGTTCCTGGCCGGACATCGCGGGCCCTCTCGTTTCGGCCAAGGCGGTCCCGTCGAAGCTCCGCAACGGCGTCCTGACGATTGCCGCCCGCAACCATGCCTGGGCGCAGGAGCTCCAGATGTGCAAGCCGGCACTGCTCTCGAAGATCGTCGCGGCGACCGGGCCGAAGAGCCCCGTTACCGACCTCCGGTTCATGGTGGGGCCCGTCCCTTCGCCGGAAAGCGCGCCGGAGGAACCGCAGGACGACGCCCCCTCCCCCCCCGGCCCTGAGCCGGAAGGGCTTTCGGCGGTCGCCGACCCGGAGATGAGGGAGTCCCTCCGGGCGATCTCGAAACATCTCCGTCCCCGATAGAGGGGGATATACTTCGCTTCATACGCGGGATGAAGGGGAAGTGTGTCCCCCGCCAGCTACCAGGCTGGCTGCCTCCCGGCCCGGAAGAGGCGGCAGATGCGCTCGATCTCGGGGCAGTACTTCTCTTCCTCCCCGTGGAGGTACAGCGGGGGCAGATCCTCGGGAGAGCCGCACGATTCGAGGGAGAAAGCGCACAGGACCCGGGAAGGCGGCATCCCCTCGCGGGGATGAACGAGCCGGAAGGCCCTGCCGGACATCCGCTCCCGCCGGGCGCATTCCGCGATCTCCGGCATCCGCTCCGCCGGGAGGATCAGCGCGAACCGCCCCCGGGGCGCCATGAACCGGCGGGCGGCGGCGAAAAGCTCCGGGAGGGAGCAGGCCACCTCGTGCCGGGCCGCCTCCTTCCCCGGGTCCGGATTGCGGCGCCCCTTCCCGACCCGCCCGTACGGAGGATTGGAAACCACCAGGCCGAACGACGCCGGGACGACGCCGGGGAGCTCCCCCCGGAAATCGCCCGTTTCGACGCGCAGCTTGCCGTCGAGCCCGTTGGCCCGGAAATTCTCCCGGGCGCACTCCAGCAGCTCCTCCTGGAGCTCCACGCCGACGCCGGACGCCATCTCCGTCGAAAGCCGCGACAAAAGCAGCAGCAGGATCCCCGAGCCCGTTCCCAGGTCGAGGGCGGCGCCGCGGCAGAAGGGAGCGGCGAAACCGGCCAGCACGACGGAGTCGATCGAGAAGCGGTATCCGCGCTCCGGCTGCCGGATCGACAGCATGGCGCGCCTACCCCGGCACCCGGTCCTGCGGACCCACGGGGAAGATGAGCAGCCCCGTACCGATCTTCGGGTAGAAGAACGTCGTCTTCTGCGGAAGGACATGACCCGAGAGCGACACGTCGCGGAACTCCGGGATCGTCACCGCATTCATGAAGAAGGCCGCCTGGATCGCCCCGGAGGAAAGTTCCTTCGCCGCCTTCGAGGGATCCTTGTAGTACCTGACGAACTGCCCGTGGGTGACCGCCTCGGGGGAGATGCCGAGCAGCCGCTCGAACAGGAAGCCGTGGAGCAGCACCACGTCGAGCGATCGAAGCTGCGGCGGATGATTCGCCATGTGCGCCTCGCAGAACCGCTCCGGTTCCGGAAAAGTGACCAGGTGGTACCGCCCGTCGCCGGCGGACCAGCCGATGACCTTGCCGTTCCGGCCGGTCTCCTCCACCGCCCGCATCGCGTCCTCGGGCGATCCCTGCCGGCTCTCCACCGGCAGGAACTCCCGGACCCGGGAGAGGAACCGCTCCTCCGAGAAATCCGGCAGGGAGTGCAGCCCCCGGTGGGTCGGAAGGATGACGATCCCCTCGTCGTCCATGTTGCACAGGAACATCAGCACGTGCTCGTAGGCGGCGTCGGGGTTCGCGCCGTGCTTCGCGCGCATCTCGTCGCGAAACGCCAGCGCCGTCTCGTACCGATGGTGGCCGTCCGCGATGAAGACGCCCTTGCCGGACATCCACGCGACGACGCGCCGGATCTTTTTCGGGTCGGAGACCCTCCACACGCGGTGCATCACGCCGAGATCGTCGGTCGCGGCCAGCTCCGGGGCGGGGGGCATCCCGTCGCGCAGGATCGACGCGACCTCGTTGCCGGGGTCGGAGAACAGCCCGAAGATGGGGCTCATGTGCGCGTCCGTCGCCCGCATCAGGAGGAGGCGGTCCACTTTCGGCCCGGAGTGCGTCCGCTCGTGGGGGAACACCACGCCCTCGCCGAAGGGCGACAGCTTCAGCGCCCCCAGGAACCCCTTCCGCACGAACGTCCCCTTGCCGGGGATCGTGAACTCCTGCTCGTAGTAATAGAGGGAGGGATCGGGATCGCGGACCAGCGTCCCGTCGGCCAGCCACTCGCGGAACCAGCCGGCCGCGCGGCTGTACTTGTCCGAGCCGGGACGGTCGCCTTCCATCTCCCTGCCGAAATCGATCCGGACGATGTTGCGCTCGTGGCGCCGGTGCAGCGCCTCCTGCTCCTCCGGCGAGATGACGTCGTAGGGCGGCGTCACCACGAGGGTCAGGTCGCCCACGCGGCCCGAATCGTAATGGATCCCGCGGAACGGCTTCACGTCGGCCATCGGGCGTTCATCCTTTCTCCAGGTATTCAAGGACGACGCGGAAGGGGATGGCCCCCTCCCGCAGCAGCGACGGGCGCTCGTCCGTCGCCCGGACGACGGTCGATCCCGGCCCCGGGCCCGAAGCGCCGGACCACAGGATCCAGTCCGCCTCCCCCGAGAACTCCCGGACCAGCTCCTCGGGAGACTTCCAGTCGCCGGGCTCGCCTCCCCGGTTCGCGGAGGTCCCGGTCACGGCCCCCCCGATGCCCCGCGCCAGCTCCCTTGGGACGGGATGGTCGGGGACGCGAAGCCCCACCGTGTCGCCGCCGCCGGTTACCGCCGGGTGGATGCCGGGAGCCGCGGGGAGCACCAGCGTGAGCGCACCCGGCCAGAAGCGCCGCATGAGGCGGGTGGCCGCGTTCGGAACTTCGCGCGCCCAGCGCGCGGCCTCCTCCGGGCCGGAGAGCAGCAGCGGGATCGGCTTCCCCCGGTCGCGGCTCTTGGCGGCGACCAGCCGGGCGACGGCCGCCGCGCTGCGCGGGTCCACCGCGATGCCGTACAGGGTGTCCGTCGGGCAGATCACCATCCCGCCCTCCCGGAGGGAGGCGATCACCTCCGGCGGGAGGCCCGTCCGCGGGCCCTCGTCCAGCCGGAGCAGCCCGGTCATTCCGCGTGCCCGCCGAGCGCGTCGAGGAGGAGGTATTCCCCTTCCGGCCGCCCCACGGCCCGGGAAACGACCGGGCACTTGCACCGGAGGAGGTAATACGCGTTCGGAACCTGTCCCACCAGCGTCTCGAAGTTCCCCTGCCCCTTGGAAAGGATCATCCCGGAGGCGGCGATCCGCTCCCGGAACGGCTCCGCGCAGAGTTCGAGGATGGTGCCCACGCCGCGGTTCCCGTTCGACACGACCTCGCCGAAGGCGGACAGCCCCAGCCGCCCCGCGTCTTCCCACGTCAGGTCGTCGTAGACCGGGCCGCCCTTCACTCCGATCCAGACCTTCCTCCCGTTGGAGGAAAGGAGCGAGAGGAGCGGCAGGTCGAAGGCGGCCTCCCCCGCATTATCGAGAAGCACCCCGACGCTTTCCGCGGACAGCAGCCGCTCCCGGAAGCGGGGGGGGAGGCGGTACTCCCGGACCTCCGGGGAGATCGAGGCCAATTCCTGCTCCATCGCCCCCGGCTCGACGATGCCGGAATCGAGGATGTTGCCGAACGCGGACAGGCGGACGGCCGCGGCCCACGGGTCCGGCGCCCCCTTCACGAGCCGCGCGGCCCGCTCCGACATCTCCCCAAAGCGGGACAGGATCCGCTCCTTCATCGGGCCGAACGGATCGTCCGTTCCCAACCGGTCGCGGAGAAGTTCCTGCACCCGCGTGGCGGTCACGGCGGGGATCTCGTTCCGGGAAGGCAGGTCCCGCATCATCGCGCAGATCGCCGCGGCGATCGCGATCCGCGTTTCCCCGGTCGCCTGCCGGGCGCGCGCCGCGACGTCGGCCTGGCGCAGCAGGCAGGGGAAACATTCGGGCGAAAGGAAGATCATGAAAGGCCCTTCGCGGCCTCCTCGAGGGCATCCGCCAGCGCCTTCCGGTGGGCGCGGATCTTCTCGCGGATCTCCGGGGAGGCCACGGAGAGGATCTGCGCCGCGAGGTGGCCGGCGTTCTGCGCCCCGGCCTTGCCGATGGCCACAGTCGCCACCGGTACGCCCGCGGGCATCTGCACCGTCGAAAGGAGCGCGTCGAAGCCGTACAAGGCCGAGCCGGACAGCGGCACGCCGATCACGGGGAGGACCGATTCCGCGGCCACGACCCCCGCAAGGTGCGCCGCGGCTCCCGCCCCCGCGATGATCACGCTGTACCCTTCGTTCTCCGCGTTGCGCACCAGGTTCCGCGTCCGCTCCGGGGTGCGGTGCGCCGATGCGACCGTCATGCGATAGGGGATGCCGTACTTGTCGAGGACATCCGCCGCTCCCCGCATCGTGTCGACGTCGGAAGCGCTCCCCATCAGGATCAGCACTTTTCCCTGCATCACGCACCCCTCTTGAGCAGCGCCTTCTTCCCGATGTCGCTGCGGTAATAGGCCCCTTCCCATTGGATCCGGTCGACGGCCCGGTAAGCGCGGTCGATCGCATCCTTCAGGGTGCCGCCGATCGCCGTGACGCCGAGCACCCGGCCGCCGCTGTTCACCAGGCGCCCGTCGGAAAGCGACGTCCCCGCGTGGAACACGACCACGCCGTCCTCCCTCTCCGCCTCCTCGATGCCGTCGATCCGGTGCCCCTTCGTGTAATTCCCGGGGTAGCCGCCCGAAGCCATCACGACGCACACCGCAGGGCGCGGATCGATCTCCATCTTCGCGTCGGCGATCTCCCCCCGGGCGCACTGGAGCAGCAGCGGGACGAGGTCGCTCGACAGCCGCAGGAACAGCGGCTGCGCTTCCGGGTCTCCGAATCGGACGTTGAACTCGAGGACGCGCGGCGCCCCGTTCTCGATCATCAGCCCCGCGTAGAGGATGCCGCGGTACACGATCCCCTCCGCGCGAAGCCCCGCCAGCAGCGGCTCGAAGACCTCCTTGAGGACCCGCTCCTCGACCTGCGGCGTGACCACGGGGGCCGGGGAGTACGCCCCCATCCCGCCAGTGTTGGGGCCCTGGTCGTTGTCGCCGATCCGCTTGTGGTCCTGGGAGGAGGGCAGCGGCACCACCCGGCGGCCGTCGGTGAATACGATGTACGAAGCCTCCTCGCCCGCGAGGCACTCCTCGATCACCACCCGGTCGCCGGCCTCGCCGAAGGCGCGCTTCTCCATCACCTCGCGGAGGAACGACAGCGCCTCCTCGTAGGTTTGCACCACGGCGACGCCCTTCCCCGCCGCCAGGCCGTCCGCCTTGATCACCAGGGGAAGCCGCCGGGACAGGACGTACCCCGCGGCCTCGTCGTGATCGTCGAACACCCGGAAAGCGGCGGTGGGGATCCCGTACTTCTGCAGGATGGTCTTCATGAAGACCTTCGACCCTTCCAGCCGGGCGCCCGAACGGCCCGGGCCGCAAACCGGAAGGCCCTCCTCCGCCAGCAGGTCGGCGAGCCCCGCCGCCAGCGGCGCCTCCGGCCCCACCACGGTCAGGTCGATCTTCTTCGAGACCGCGAAGTCGCGCAGCCCCTTCACGTCGTCGGCGGCCAGCGGGACGCACTCCGCGTACCGAGCGATGCCGGGGTTCCCCGGAGCGGCATAGATCTTCGAGACGAGCGGGCTCTGCGCGATCTTCCAGGCCAGGGCATGCTCCCTGCCGCCTCCCCCCACCACCAGGACCGAGATTCCCATATCGCCCCCCGAACGCTTCCGGATCCTAATGCCGGAAGTGGCGCACGCCCGTGAACACCATCGCGATCCCGTGTTCGTCCGCCGCCTGGATAACCTCGGTGTCCCGCACCGAGCCGCCCGGCTGGATCACCGCCGTGGCGCCCGCCTTCGCGGCGACGTCGAGCCCGTCCCGGAAGGGGAAGAAGGCGTCCGAGGCGGCCACCGTCCCCTGCGTGGGGTGCTGCGCCTTCATCACGGCGATCTTCGCGGAGTCGACGCGGCTCATCTGCCCTGCGCCCACGCCCACCGTCCGGTCCTTCATGGCGTACACGATGGCGTTGGACTTGACGTGCTTGCAGACCTTCCAGGCGAACTGGAGCGCCTCGAGCTCGCCCGCGGTGGGCTTGCGCTTCGTCACCGCCTTGAGCTCCTTCGGGTCGAGCACGTGCCGGTCGCTCGACTGCACGAGCAGGCCGCCGCTCACTTTTTTAAGGTCCCAGACGCGCTCCTCCGTCCGCCGGAACGCCGCGCCCGTCTCCAGCAGGCGGAGGTTCGCCTTGGCGGAGAGGACCTTCCGCGCCTCCTTGTCGAAGGACGGGGCGACGATCGCCTCGAAGAAGGTCTTGGCGATCTCCTGCGCCGTCTCCTTGTTCACCGTGCGGTTGAAGCCGAGCACGCCGCCGAAGGCGGACACGGGGTCGCATTCCCGCGCCTTATTGAAGGCGTCCACAAGGCGCCGCTTCGAGGTGCCCACCCCGGAGGGATTGGTGTGCTTGATGATGACCGCGACCGGCTCGGAGAACTCGAGGGCGAGCTGAAGCGCCGCGTCGATGTCGACGATGTTGTTGTAGGAGAGCTCCTTCCCCTGGAGCTGGACCGCGCCCCCCAGCGTGGGCTCGTCGGGCAGCGCGGAGTCGGCATAGAAGGCCGCGGACTGGTGCGGATTCTCCCCGTAGCGGAGGGACTGCAGCCGCCGCCACTGCCGGGTGAGGGTGGCCGGGAACGGGTCCTTGCCGCCTTCCCCGGCGCCCAGGTAGTCGGAGATCGCGGCGTCGTACCGGGCGGTGAGCGCGAAGGCCTTCCGCCCGAGCTCCGCGAGCGTCTCCCCGTCGAGGTTCCCCGCGCCCTTCTTCATCTTCGCAAGAATGTCGCCGTAGTCCGCGGGGTCGCACACGACCGCGACCGACTGGCAGTTCTTCGCCGCCGAGCGCAGCATCGACGGCCCGCCGATGTCGATGTTCTCGATCGCCTCCTCCCGGCTGCAGCCCGGGCGCGCCACCGTCGCCTCGAAGGGATAGAGGTTGACCACCACCATGTCGAACGGGACGATCCCGTGCGCCGAGATGGTCTTCATGTGCGCGGGATTCCCGCGCAGCGCGAGGAGCCCTCCGTGGATCTTCGGGTTGAGCGTCTTCACCCGCCCGTCGAGCATCTCGGGGAAGCCCGTGTACTCCTCGATGAGGCGCACCGGGACCTTCTTCTCACGGAGCAGCTTCGCCGTCCCGCCGGAGGCGTACAGCTCGACCCCAAGCCGGGAGAGCGCCCTGCAGAACTCCGCGACGCCGGTCTTGTCGGAAACGCTTACGATCGCGCGGTGGATCCTCGCCATGGCCTGACCCTTCTTTTATGGTTTGATCGGGACGGCCCCGATGACGGTCTTGATGTCCTCGTCCGCGAACTTGATGCCGAAACCGAGGAACAGCGTCCGGAGCTCCCGCTCGTTCGCGAGGACGTCGTCGACGCCGCCCGTGACGAAGAGGTTCTTGACGATATCGTAGTTGCCGTACACCTTCAAGTGGGGCGGCAGGTCCTTCCGGGAGAAGTCGAAGATCTCCGCCCCCACCGTGGCGCGGTCCTTGACCAGGTCGTAATCCAGCCCGAAGCCTCCGCTGGACTCGATCACGCCGCCCTTCACCGTCAGGCCGTAGAACCGCTTCGCGATCAGGGCGGAGAACTTCAGCTTGTCGTCGAAGCTTTCGTCCTCGGTCGTGATCGTGCTGCCGGGGGGAGTCGTCGTGATGGTCGAGGAGACGGTCTTGCGCCTCCCACGCGGGTCGTCGACCAGCCCGATCTGGTAGTACTTGTCCGAGGTCGGCTGCAGCCGGAGGTTGACATAATGCTTGTAGTCCGAGGGGCGCGCCAGCCACTCGAGCCGGTAGTCGATGAAGGCCTTGAGCTGCTCGGTCTTGCGGACGAAGCGGTTGATCCCGTCGAGCGTGTCCGTGAGGGAGTTGTGGGCGGTGTTGTCGTTGACGAGCTTGCCGAGCGATCCCTCTCCCCGGTCGATCTTCGCCATGACCTTCCCGGCGGCTTCCAGCGTGTTGTCGAGCCGGGCGGAGGCCGCCTTCAGGTTGGCGATGCTCTCCTTGAGGTTCTCCCGGTTCTCCCCCACCACGCCGGAAACGCCGTCGCTCATCTTTTCCAGCTTGGCGATCAGCGCGGGCGCCTCTTCCTTGAGCGTCGCGGAGAAGGCGCGCAGATTGGCGATGGTGGCGCGGACGTCCTCCTTGCTCCCGGACGACATGTCGGCGAGGTCGTTGGACAGCCGGTCGATATTGGCGAGGATCCGCTTGAGCTGCTGCTTCCCCTCCTCCGTCCCGAACGATTCGGAGATGCTCGTGGTGACCTTCTTGATGTCGTCCCCGATCGAGTCCAGCTTCTTCACGAGGGCGTCCATGTCCGTCGGCGTCTCGGTGCGGGTCACCTGCCCTCCGTCGGCGAGGAACCGCGAGGTGTCCTGCCCGGGGATCAGCTCCACGTAGCGCTCCCCGAGGAAACCCTGCGACTGGATCGACCCGACGGAATCGATGGGGACCTGGACGTCGGGGCGGATCCTCAGCACCAGGCGCGCGCGGTTCCCGACGAGCTTGATCTCCTCGACCTTCCCGATCGAGACCCCCGCCATCTTCACGTCGGACTTGGGATCGAGCCCCGCCGCCGAGGGGAAATCGACGGTGACCCGGTACCCCTGCTCCGTGATCAGCCCCCACTTGCTCACGCGGAACGTGAAATACGTGAGGATCAACAGGCCGAGCAGGACGAAGATCCCGACCCGGGCTTCCCTTGACATCGACGGCACCTCCCTGTGTCCTTCGGACCGTCCGGCCGGAAGGCCGGAAATACTATAACACCCCGCCCCGCGTCATTCCGACCCGGCCGCCCCGCCCTGCCCGCGGACGAAGCGTCGGAACTCCTCGCTCTCGTCGGTGATGGGGCCGCGGGCGCGCCCCTCCACGAACTGGGCGACCACCGGGTTCGAGGTGTTCCGGATCTCCTCCGGCGTCCCCACCTCGACGATCCTCCCCTTGTAAAGCATGGCGATCTGGTCCGCGATCTTGTAGGCGGAGGCCATGTCGTGCGTGATGGTGATCGAGGTCACCCCCAGCCGCTCCCGCAGCGAGACGATCAGGTCGTTGATGACGTCGGCCATTATGGGGTCCAGCCCCGTCGTGGGCTCGTCGTAAAGCAGGATGTCCGGCTCGTAGGCGATCGCGCGGGCGAGCCCCACCCGCTTCTTCATCCCGCCGGAGAGCTCGGCCGGCATCAGCCGCTGGATCTCCCTCAAGCCCACCATCGACAGCTTCTCCTCCACCGCGTCGCCGATCCGCTCCTCGGGGATCTTCTCCATGCGGCGCAGCGCGAAGGCCACGTTGTCCCCAACGTCCAGGGAGTCGAACAGCGCCGCGCCCTGGAAGAGCATCCCGAACTTCTTCCGCACGCGGACGAGCTCCTTCTCCTCCATCCGCGTGATGTCCTCGCCGTCGATGAGGATCTCCCCCGCGTCCGGCCGCAGCAGCCCCACCACGCACTTGATCAGCACCGACTTTCCTGTCCCGCTGCCGCCGATGACGACGGTGTTCTTCCCGCGCGGCACCGTGAGGTCGACGCCGTCGAGGACCACCTTCTTCCCGAACCGCTTGGAGAGGCCGCGGATCTCGATCACTTGGGATCCCTGTTCCCTTCCCGTCAGAACAGCAGCGAGGTCATGAAATAGTCCGAGATCAGCACCATCATCGAGGAGGTCACCACCGCCCGGGTCGTCGCGCGCCCGACCCCTTCCGCGCCGCCCTCCGCGATGAACCCGTGGTGGCACGAGATGAGGGAGATCAGCATGCCGAAGACGCCGGCCTTGAGCAGCCCCGAGTAGATGTCCTTGAACTCGAGGAACTGGTACGTCTTCGAGATGTAGACGTACGGGTTCGCCCCCATCAGGTAGACCGATACGAAGTAACCGCCCAAAATCCCGACGAGATCCGCGAACACCACCAGGATGGGCAGGACGATCGTGGCGGCCACGACGCGCGGGACGACCAGGTACTTCACCGGGTTGGTGGCCAGCGTGACGAGGGCGTCGATCTGCTCGGTGACCTTCATCGTCCCGAGCTCCGCCGCCATCGATGCGCCCACGCGCCCGGAGACCATCAATCCCGCGAAGACCGGCCCCAGCTCCCGGGTGAGGGAGAGCGCCACCACCGTCCCGACGAGGCTGGTGGCTCCGAACCGCTCGAAGCCCGAATAGCTTTGGAGGGCGAGCACCATGCCCGTGAAGGTGGCGGTCACGAGGACGACCGGCATCGACCGGACGCCCACCTCTTCCATCTGCTTGACGATGCTCCGGATCTCGTACGGGGGGCGAACCGCCCAGGACAGCGTCTGCAGAAAGAGGGTGAAGGTGGCCCCGAGGTCCTGGACCATCCCGTAGACGCGCTCCCCGACCGCCTCCGCGCCGACCCGGACGCCGCTCAAGATGCGCTCAGTCAACGAACTTCCTCGGGACCCGTGAGCCGACGCCCGTGAGGATCTCGTAGGGGATCGTGCCGCAGAGGCGCGCGATCTCCCCCGCGGTCATCGACGCCTCCCCCATCACCTCGACCTCCGATCCGACCTGCGCCCCGGGGAGGTCCGTGACGTCGATCATCGTGAGGTCCATGCAGACCGTCCCCGCGACCCCGGCGACTCCGCCCGCCACCGCCATCCGACCCCGGTTCGTCAGCTCCCGGCGGTAGCCGTCCGCGTAGCCGATCGGCACCACGGCGATCCGCCGCGTCCCCCGGCATCGGAACCTCCGGTTGTAGCTGATCGGGTGGCCGTCGGGGAACTCCTTCAGGGATACGATCCGCGACACGATGCGCATCACGGGCTTCAGGGATACCGGCGTCGCCTCGGGCGGCAGCGGGGAGTACCCGTAGAGCGCGATCCCCGGGCGGACGGCGTCGAACGTCTCCTCCAGGCGGGAAAGGATCCCGGAGCTGTTCAGCGCGTGCACGGTCACGGATCCGAACGCCTTGCGCATCCACGTCACGCCCTGGGAAAAGAAGGACAGCTGCGACGCCGTGAACGCCCGGTCCTCCTCCGAGAGGCCGTCCGCGGAAGACAGGTGCGTCATGCACCCCTCGAGCCTGAGATCCGGCATCGTCCTGAGCTCGCCGAGGAACTCCATCGCCGCCCCCGAGAGGAAGCCCAGCCGCCCCATGCCGGTGTCCACCTTGAGGTGCACCGGGAAGGGACGCCCCGCCGCGCGCGCCACGCGGGCGAACGTCTCCGCCTGCCTGCGTTCGAACAGGACGGCGGAGAGGGTGTTCGCGTGCGCCTCCTCCGCCTGCTCCGCGTCCACGTCGCCGAACACGAGGACGGGCACACGGGCCCCGCCCCGGCGCAGCTCGATCCCCTCCTCGACCGTCGCCACCGCCAGCATCTTCGCCCCTTCCGCCTCGAGGGCAAGCGCCGCGGGTACCGCCCCGTGGCCGTACGCGTTCGCCTTCACGACGGCGACGATCCCCGTCCGCACGGGGAGGAGGGAGCGCAGTGCGTGGAAATTGCGGCGGAGGGCCGAAAGGGAAACCTCCGCCACCGTGGGTCGGGCCAAGGTGAAAACCTCATGGAAAAAACAGGTTTTTGACTCCGGAAAGTCTACCTCACCCCCCCTTCCGAGTAAAGGCGGCGCCCCCTTTCCGAGGGGATTTTCCGCGGGTTGACAAGGGGTTGCCCCGTACTGTATCCTTTCAGGTAACGCTAGGGGTGCTTTCGCTGAGAGCCCGCTTACCAGAAGCGGGCAACCCATCGAACCTGATCCGGGTAATACCGGCGCAGGGAGCGTGGAACTCTTCGAACCGTGCCATTCCCGGCACGGTTTTTTTGTTTTTTACCCTTGGACCGAAGGACGGGACGCGGAACATGGAAGACACCCCGATCAAGATCGTCGTGAACGGGCGCACCAGGGACATCGCGCCGGGGACGACCGTGTCGAAGCTTCTTCAGGCGCTTTCCGTGCCGGCGACCCGCGTGGCCGTCGAGCACAACAACGAGATCATCCGGAGGCCGGCGTTCGAGACCGTCGAGCTCGCGGCGGGCGACCGCCTCGAGATCGTCACGCTGGTGGGCGGGGGCTGAGGCGTTGGTCGATTTCCGCCTGTACCTGATCACGGACCGGCGCCTTGCGTCCGGCGGGGAGCTGTCGTCGGCCGTGGAACGGGCGCTCCGCGGGGGAGTGCGCGCGGTGCAGCTCCGGGAGAAGGACCTCGGCGGCCGGGAGCTGCTGGAGCTGGCGCGGACGCTGCGGGAGATCACGTCCCGGCACGGCGCGAAGCTCCTGGTCAATGACCGGATCGACGTCGCCCTGGCGGCAGGAGCCGACGGGGTGCACCTGGGAGCGGAGTCGATCCCGCCGCAGGAGGCGAGACGCCTGCTGGGACCCGGCAGGCTGATCGGCTGCTCGGTCCACGGTGCGGAGCAGCTCGCGGCGGCGGAAGGCGCGGGGGCCGATTTCGCCGTCTTCGGGCCGGTGTACTACACCCCATCGAAAGCCGCCTACGGACCGCCGCTCGGCGTCGGCGCGCTGCGCGGGGCCTGCGCCGCGGCGCGCATCCCGGTCTTCGCGCTGGGAGGGGTCGGCGAACGGAACATCGACGAAGTGGTCGCGGCGGGCGCTGACGGGATCGCGCTGATCTCGGCGATCCTCGCCGCGGAGGACCCGGAACGGGCAGCATCGCAAATCCAAAACAGACTGGAATATGCCGTCTCGAGGCATGGAAAGGGACAGGAGGTAGCATCATGACGCTCATGTACCGCGCCAGACAGGGAGAGATCACTCCGGAGATCGCCCGGGCGGCGAAGGACGAACGGGTCGACCCCGGGAAGCTCCGCGCGCAGATCGCGGCCGGAAAGGCCGTCATCTGCAGGAATAAAAAGCGCCGTGCGATCCGCCCCGTGGCCGTCGGGGAAGGACTCACCGTCAAGGTGAACGCCAACTTCGGATCCTCCCGGGACCGTGCGGACGTCGCGCTGGAGCTCGAGAAGATGCGCGTCGCCGTCGAGGCGGGCGCCGACGCGGTGATGGACCTTTCCACCGGCGGGCCGATCGACGAGATCCGGCGGGCGGTGCTGGCGGAGTGCGACGTCCCCCTCGGCACGGTGCCCATCTACCAGGCGGCGGCGGAGGGCTACCTGGCCGGCAAATCGTGGGTCGAGCTCACCGCCGAGGACTTCTTCCGGGGGATCGTGAAGCAGGCCGAGGACGGCGTCGACTTCATGACGGTCCACTGCGGCGTGACCCGCTCGACGCTCGAGAAGCTGATGCGCGAAGGGCGCCGGCTCGACATCGTCAGCCGCGGCGGCTCGCTGCTGGCCGAGTGGATGGAATACCACAACAAGGAGAACCCGTTCTTCGAGCAGTACGACCGGCTGATGGACATCTGCCGCGACTACGACATCACGATCTCCCTGGGCGACGGGCTGCGCCCCGGCTGCCTGGCCGACGCGACCGACCGGGCGCAGGTCCACGAGCTGATGATCCTGGGAGAGCTCACCGAGCGGGCGTGGGACCGCGACGTCCAGGTGATGATCGAGGGGCCCGGACACGTCCCCATGCACCAGATCGCCGCGAACATGATCCTGCAGAAGCGGCTGTGCCACGGCGCCCCCTTCTACGTCCTCGGCCCGCTGGTCACCGACATCGCGCCGGGATACGACCACATCACCGCCGCGATCGGCGGGGCGATCGCGGCCTGGAGCGGCGCCGACTTTTTGTGCTACGTCACCCCCTCCGAGCACCTTCGGCTGCCGCCGGTGGAGGACGTGCGGGAAGGCGTCATCGCCACGAAGATCGCCGGCCACGCCGCCGACATCGCCCGCGGCATCCCCGGGGCGATGGACCGCGACAACATCATGGCCGACGCCCGCCGCAACTTCGACTGGAAGACGCAGATCGCTATCACGATCGACCCGCAGCGGGCCCGCGAGTGGCGCGGCGGGAGCATGCCGACGGCGGACGAGAACACCTGTACGATGTGCGCGGACCTGTGCGCCATCAAGAACTCGCAGAAGGCGCTGCGCAGGGTGAAGTGAGGTACGGCCCGCGGGCCGGTGCCTAATAACTGAGGAATTGACCCCCGGGCGGCCGCGGCTCGGCCCCCCGGCACGTTTTGCGGGCCCGGTGGGGGGAGCGGTACCGGAGC